>JAYTJI010000427.1:0-1802 GCA_043731245.1 Methylococcaceae bacterium
TTCGGCCCCTATTTTTTGATGCTGGCGACGTTAGCACTGATCGGTGGGCTTGCTATGCTGGATAAGGTACCAAGTTGAGCGCTTGCGATAACGATCAACCCTCTTTCAATGAGTCCTTATCAGGATGTCGGCTATCATCTTCGGGGTTACCGAGTTTTTTGGTCGTATACGATAAAATGAAAATCGACAGGCTCAAGATAGCAATCGCACCGGTAATGCCCAACAGCAAAAATAAATGGAAATTGTCCGATACCTTCTGTACATCAATCACCAGATGCCGCGATAACGCAGTAATCGCAATATAAATCAGGTATTGCACGGGCAAACGATGCGTCCTGAAATAAATCCCGACCATTGCGGCCAATTCAAGATAAATGAACAGGAGCAGGATTTCCTCCAGGCTGGCATGGCCGGTTTGCATCATGTGCAGATAATCATGTATCCCTGACCACACAATCATGGCGCCTATGCCAAACAGTGCAAGATAATGGAAAAGATAAACCAGGCTGTCGCCTATTTTTTGGATGATGACTATCTTACTGTCCATAAAGATTCCTCTTGATGTCCTACTGGTCGAAGGGCTTAAATTCTGGCTTTGAGACAATGAGCAAGAATATCCGTTCACCTGAGCCTGTCGAAGGCTGTTGTTCATAGTTCGACAAGCTCACCGCGAACGGCTTAGCTTTAAACTGTCCCACTTTAAGTGGAAAGCCTAACTCTCAACTATCGGGTTCTTCGTTAATCTCTAACCATAAGGCATTAATGATAGCCAAGGCACACGCCAAGCCGACCCCTAAAGTCCACGCAAAATACCACATACACTTTCTCCTTAATACAAGACGTTCTTGTTTTTCTGAATATCCTCAACCGTTACCTTGCCACGCATAACGCGATAAACCCAGGTGGTATAAGCCATGACAATAGGCATCATTAACACGGTAGCAAAGAACAGTATATTTAGGGTGTAGCGGCTGGCGCTGGCATCCCACACGGTTAAACTGCTGGTTGGGGAAATGCTGGACGGCATGAGGAATGGGAACATCGAACCCGCTGCCGTCACTATAACGCAAACAACGACTAAACAGCTGGTTAAAAACGCCCATCCGGTATGGCGTTTAGCCGATAAAAATATCACCAATCCCGTACCGGTAATGGCGAGCAATGGCGATAATAGCAACCAGGGATACATGCTGTAGTTGGCTAGCCATAAGCCGCTTTCTTTAGTCACTGTTTTTGATAATAGATTGGCTACAATGTTGGCATCAATAGGCGAGGTAATACGGTAACCATCCAGGCCGACCGCGACCCAAATACCCGCTACGATGAAGCCCACGATAAAAATCAGACTGCTCCAAAGGATAACGCATCTAGCACGTTTGGCAAGAGTGGCTTCAGTACGCCAGTGCAGAAATACTGCACCGTGTAGGCACAATAAGGCTACTCCGACGATCACGCACAGTAAGGCGAAGGGTTGGAATAAATCCCAGAAGCTGCCGTTGTAGGTGGAACGTAAATCGCTATCAATCTGAAACGGCAAACCAATGATTAAATTGCCAGCGCCAAGGCTTAACACGACAGCCGGTACTAAACCACCGGCAAACAACGCCCAATCCCAGGCCGAACGCCAGCGCGGGTTTGCCAGTTTACTGCGGTAATCGAACCCAACTGGGCGCAGAAACAAACCGAACAACAGCACCAGCATACCGGTATAAAGCCCTGAAAAGAAGGTGGCATACACCAGCGACCACGCACCAAACGAAATGCCGCCCAGCGTAATCAACCAGGTCTGGTTGCCTTTCCAG
>JAYTJI010000428.1:0-2613 GCA_043731245.1 Methylococcaceae bacterium
AGAACGCAAACAAGAAGAAACCTATACCGATGAAGAGGTCGAAGCCCGGTTGAAGGAAGAGTTGCCGCACTGGTATCTGGAAAACGGCTGGATTCGACGTAAATACAAAACCAGCGGCTGGAAAAGTACGCTGATGGTGGTTAATACTGTGGGGCATCTGGCAGAAGCGGCGTTTCATCATCCTGATCTTACTGTTTCTTATGCTTTTGTGATCGTTAAGTTAATAAATCATGCAGCAAAGGGTATCACAAATAAAGATTTTGAACTGGCACATAAGTTCGAAGATGTCATTATGTGGCAACCCGGTAAAGCAGGTGGCGCATTAGAAGGCACACCCGATGATCCGCGCTTTAAATACATCAAATATGATTAACTTCAGACTAATCTAGCCGTCAATGGTGATTCATTAGAGAACCTCTAAAAATTGCGCTTCGACAAGCTCAGCGCGAACGGTGATCTTTTTAAAGCAGTTACTTATCCGTTCTTGCTGAGCCTGTCGAAGCATGAAAAAGCAATTTTTCTGAGATCCCCATTACATTCTGTTAATGACAGCATCCTGAATAACAAATAAAACTAAAGCTGCCAGGTAAACCATAGCAATATAGGATGTTGCAAATGATTTACCAAACAGGAGCCAAAAACTACTCGTTTCATTTTTTCCTGGAAACTGTGACTTTCTTTAGTCTCTGACAGGTATCCCTGGCATCTTCGCAACGGGCAAACTCAAGCGTTTCTTTATCAAAGCAAATCCGCACTTCATCAAGTGTACTGTTACTCTTCTTAGGCCCGTTTTCTGTGCAGGATAAATAGATCTCATCGGCATCAAGCCCAGGGTTATTTTCCATAAACAACGCTTCGATCTTGTTAGCCTTGGGCGCGCCCGAAAGGCGTGGAAATTTTAGCTTGCCAAAAAGAGTCCCGGTCAAATCAAAATAGGCGCTCCGGGCAAGCCCGCTACAGGTGCCATGCGTATCCCACTCATGCTGAATCAGAAAATCAGAAGGCATGAAGGCATAGATTTTCTCTTTGTCGATTACATCAGCGACTCCGCCACCCTCACAGCGCTGCGGATTACCGGTTCCGCACTCCGGCCACAAGCCATGCACGATGAACTCACGATCTTGTTTACATTGCGGCTCATTGTTGCTCGGATGTGAGCGGCAGAATTCCGGTGACCACGACAAACTCAATGTATAGTATTTGAATTGACTGGCAGTGCTATTGTCACAGGCCTGTTCGTTTTGAGCAGTCCAATCAGCGACCGCTGCTGTAGAAGTTATAACGATAACCGCAAATAAAATTCTTCGGATAATTTTCATTTTACTCTCCTTAAAGGGATGTTGAGCAATGGTTGATAAAACTTGTTATCACAAGATAGGCGAGTTTTATCAACCATCACTTTATAGCATAAAGACGCTTGTTCAACAGAATAATCCATTAAACCGTGAGCAGAATAACGTTTCTTTAGTTTCCAGACACTTCATAGCATGGACAGCCTATGAGTCAGATAGGGATTAGAAAATGTTGAACTGTTGAATACTATAGAGGCTGTAAAAGTATTCGACTTTGGAGTAAAAACTCATGAGTTTTTACTCCGAATACTATTTAACGTAAGCAAAAATAGTTTACCGTTTTATAAAAGAATAGCTGGCGCGGACTCCGGTTAGCCACCTTAGCTCAAAGTGGTTCACTACTAGCTTCTTCCGGCAAGAATCCTCCTGCCTGCATAGTCCACAATCGATAATATAAACCTTGCTGAGCCAAGAGCTGATTATGTCCGCCATCTTCAACGATGCGGCCTTGATCGAACACTAAAATCCGATCCAAATGTGCAATCGTAGACAGGCGGTGCGCAATGGCAATGACGGTCTTGCGGCCCATGGCGCGATCCAGGTTTTCTTGAATGGTTTGCTCTGTTACCGAATCCAGACTGGAAGTGGCTTCATCCAAAATCAGAATGGGCGCATCTTTTAACATCACCCGTGCAATGGTAATCCGCTGACGCTGGCCGCCGGATAATTTCACCCCGCGCTCACCAACCAAAGAATCATAACCTTCAGGCATTACCCGGATAAATTCATCGGCATGAGCCAAACGTGCCGCAGCCTGGATAGCTTCATCGCCCACCGCCAAGCGGCCATAGCCGATGTTTTCTTTGAGGCTGCGATGAAATAAGCTGGGGTCTTGCGGTATTAAACTCACCTGTTCGTGCAGTGAATCTTGCAAGACGTGCTGAATATCCATGCCATCGATCAAAATCTGACCGCTTTGTGGTTGATAATTTCGTAGCATCAGGCTGACGAAAGTCGATTTGCCAGAACCGGAAAAGCCGACCAGTCCAACCCGCTGCCCCGGCTCAATGACTACATTTAAACCATCGAAAACGGGTTGCTTAGTCTCATAACCAAAACACACATTACGAAATTCAATTCGCCCTTCGGTAATTTTTAGTGGCAAAGCACCCGGTGCATCGACAATCTCATGCGTTTGCACGATGGTATCTACGCCATTGGCAACATTGCCCACATATTCGAAAAACTCTAAAAAACGCCGGGTTAGATTACGCGCATCATTGATGATCAGTAATGCCAGTCCAACGCTCATGGTAAAGTC
>JAYTJI010000429.1:0-1243 GCA_043731245.1 Methylococcaceae bacterium
CCTTGAACGACGATTACGACAGTCCGTGGAAAGACGCTGTTGAGCACTATTTCCCAGAGTTTATGGCGTTTTATTTTCCAGATGCTTATGACTGTTTTGACTGGAACCTAGGCTACAGCTTCTTAGAACAGGAACTGCGATCGGTTATCCATGATGCGGCATTAGGTAAGCGTTTTGTTGATAAACTAGCGCAACTTAGACATAAAAATGGTGATGAGAGCTGGATTTATGTTCACATTGAAGTTCAAGCGTCTAAAGATAATGACTTTGCCAAACGCATGTTTACTTATAATTACCGTATTTTTGACCGCTATAACTTACCCGTAGGCAGCTTTGCAGTATTAGCGGATGATCATCAAAAATGGCAACCGGATAGATTTGGTTATGAGGTAGGCGGCAGTCGGCATTACCTGGAATTTCCAATCGCCAAACTATTGCGCTATACCGATCAAATGGACGTATTGCTAGCAAGTGATAATCCATTTGCATTGGTAACGGCCGCGCATCTGCAAACACGGGCGACACGCGGTAAAAACAACGAACGTTTTCAGGTTAAATTTACACTGATGCGAACACTGCTCCGTAAAGGTTGGGCTAGTAATAAGATTCGTCCTTTACTCAAGGTACTGGATTGGATGCTACATTTACCCGCTGAAATGGACAGGCAGTTATGGCAAGATATTCAAGAAACAGAAGGGGAAACCGTTATGGCCTATATAACAAGTATTGAGCGTATTGGAATAGAAAAAGGTGTTCTGCAAGGTTTGCAACAGGGTTTACAGCAGGGGTTACAGCAAGGTGAATCCAAGCTACTAAGAAAACAACTGGAGCGTCGCTTTGGTGTCTTACCCGTATGGGCATCAGACAAATTGAATCACGCTACAGAACAGGATTTAGAATCCTGGGGTGAAGCCGTTCTCACTGCGCCATCCTTGGATGCTGTTTTCGATAATAACGCTACCCATTAATCAAGGGCATTTAAATAAATGCCCCACCTGGAAAAGTCCAAACGAGAACCAAGCATCAATCCGTACAATGACGGGCGTGATTAAAAATGCGGTTTTTTCATTCGAGTAGGGTGTGCTATGCGCACCACACGCCACCTTTGTCGCCGAAAAGATGCGCACGCGCACCCTACCCAATTACTAGCCTGAGATTAAACCGCACTTTTAATCGCACCCTACAATAACTGCCGCATGAATAGCGACAATATTAAAGAGCAAGCAGGCCACAGAAGCCACCT
>JAYTJI010000430.1:0-3209 GCA_043731245.1 Methylococcaceae bacterium
AAAACTAAGCCTTGCAAAAAAACGCAAAATGGCCGCTTGGGATGGCGGCTTTCGTGGCAAGGTGTTGTTTGCTGATAATTTTTAATGCGTTTGCCCTGATTATTGAATAGAAACAAAGGCTTTTAATTATGAAAACAAGTATTCTTGCATTGATTATTGGCAGTACACTTAGCTTTTCCGCCACTGCCGCCACGTCTTATACTGTTGATCCTAAGCATACTTTTCCGAGCTTTGGGATCAATCATCTGGGCTTTTCAATTCAACGGGGTCGTTTTAACCAGACTAGCGGCAAAGTATTACTGAGTCCTGAATCGGCAACCGGAAGTATTCATATCGCTATCGAAACAGCTTCAATCAGCACCGGCCTTACCAAACTGGAAGAGCATTTACGCAGCAAAGATTTTCTTGATGCTGGCCGTTACCCGCAGATTACCTTTGTATCGGACAAGCTCAGCTTTAACAAAGACCAACTCGTTGCCGCAGATGGCATACTCACTCTGCATGGCATTGCCAAACCCGTACATTTGACGGTGGATCATTTTTATTGCGGAATGAATATGATTGCTATCAAATACACCTGCGGCGCAAATGCAACAACCTCTATCAAACGTTCTGATTTTGGCGTAGATAAATATGTGCCAGCCATTGCCGATAAAGTCGATATTGCAATTCAGATTGAAGCAACCAGAGATTGATTCAGCACGCACGCAATACAGAGAAATCAAGTATGAATTAGTTGCAGTTTACTGGTTTTTCATGAACTTGAATTGCGTATTTAGCAAGCAGCACATAAAGTGTAGGGCGTGTTACTCCAAGCAGTTTTGCAGTATGTGAAATATTGTTATTAGAGTGTGTCAGCGCCCTTTTGATGGCTTGCGACTCTGCCGTTTCCCGAACCTCTTTTAAATTAAACGGCATCGAAAGATCGACTCTTTGTTCAAGCTCCAAATCATCAAAAGAGATTTGGACGTCATCGGTCATAATCACTGCCCGTTTTATTTTATTTTCAAGTTCCCGAATATTTCCCGGCCAGGGATAAGTTTCAATCGCTCTTGCAGCCTCGTTGCTGAAGCTTTTTATTTTCTTATTATGCAGCTCACAAAAACGTCTTAACAGTGCAGTCGCAATGGTAATTGCATCGCCTTCCCGTTCTCTTAAGGGAGGAATATTAATAGTTATTTCACTAATTCGATAATATAAATCAAGCCTGAATTTACCTTCATTGATCAGTGTTTGTAAGTTTTGGTGGGTAGCACAAATAATGCGTACATTGACCGGAATCTCTTGCCTTCCGCCGACTCGTTCTATGGTTCTTTCCTGAAGAAAACGTAGTAACTTCGATTGCAATGAAAAGGGCAGGTCACCGATTTCATCCAGAAAGAAGGTGCCATTATGGGCGTATTCGATTTTTCCTTTGGTTTGCTGGAAAGCGCCGGTAAAAGCGCCTTTTTCGTAACCAAATAATTCACTTTCAAGTAGCGCTTCGGGAATAGCGGCGCAATTTACGGCGACAAATGGCTTGCTGGAACGGTCACTTAACTGGTGAATAGCTTTAGCAAGCACTTCTTTGCCGGTACCGCTTTCCCCCAATAATAAGGTGGTGACATTGGTTGGCGATATTTTTTCTACTTTGAGGCAAAGCTCCTGCATTTTTTTGCAGGACGCAATGAGCCCTGCCAGGGGTTCTGTCGTTTTTTTCTGAAGTGTTTGATGTTCCTTTTCCAGCTCGCTCAGTTGAAAGGCGCGGGCAATAATCAAATTTAAAACATCGGTATCAATGGGTTTTTGATAAAAATCATAAGCACCCATTGCCACGGCTTGAATAGCATTTTCACGGTCATCATTGCCCGTGACAACAATGACTTTGGTAGCAGGAGCAAGCTCCAGAATTTCCCGGAGCGTCTTGATTCCTTCACTGGCATTAGCGGGGTCAGGCGGTAATCCTAGATCTAGCGTTACAACACTGGGCATATAGCGTCTTAAAGCCGTAATCGCTTCGCTTCTATTACCCGCGATTACAGTTTGATAACCTTCAAAAGTCCATTTTAATTGTTTTTGCAATCCCGGATCATCCTCAACAATGAGTAACACTTTCTTATCTTCCACTTTATTACCTGCTTATTATTCCGTTTAAATCACTTTTTATGCGCTGAAGAATTACTTTTAAATCAGGGTTAATCCAGAAATGAATAATGTTCTCTTGTAAGCAATATCCCCGAATATATTATTTGTCCCTGTAACTATTGCTTCTTTAGTTTCGACAATGCGTGCTAATGTTTTTCTGGAAACTCCTATTAAGCAAAGCACTAAACATGCCACCATTCAAGGGTAAATACAATTCAACCTGTCAGGGCTTTACTCAGCGTTTAATTAACTGTTAATAGCTGAAGTGTGACGTTTATTGTCACTCTTTGACATAATGATGCCTGCTTTTTACAGGCGAATATCATGGCTTCCTATAAGCAAGTTTAGTTAGGTATTTGGAAGATGCTATTGTTTCAAGCAAAAATATTTATTATATGGAAAAGGTTACACATTATAAGCCGTGCTAAAAGGCAAAACGTGTCTGACCAATTCATTATTCATGAGCTAACAACCATTGCTCCAGCATAATTAACAACCAAATCATTACACCATAGTAAGAGGCATGGCCATCCCGATGTAACTGAATGAGGTTTTTTATGTACGCAGGATTTAGAAAGCCGCGCTTTTCAATACCTTCCAAATTCGCTTCGGCAAATTGTTTCAGTGCTTTATCGCTGCCCATCCAAACACCAAAGGGCAAACCGAAACCTTGTTTGCTTTTTGCAAGGGTTTCTTTAGGTAGAAAACTCTGCATACCCTCACGGTAAAAAGAACGCAGTTCAAAGCCCTGCATTAGCCATTTAGATGGGATTGACGCGGCAAATTCAATCAGATTTTCCTGTAACATCGGGTATTGCACAGCAATGCCGGCAAGCTCGCACATCCGATTGACTTTTCTAAGGTCATTATCCGCCAGGGTGAATTTGCCGTCTAAAAACAGCATTCGTTTGATTAAATCATCGGAAGATGCCCGGTTGTAAGCAGATCGGAGGTTTTGCACAGGTAAGTCAGGATCAATTTGTTTGAGAAAACCGTCAGAGAAAATCTCTGTTAATGGCGTTCGATGCAGGAAATTATAGGTTTCCATGCGATCAGGCATGGCGATTTTAGCCTGTTCGATATAG
>JAYTJI010000431.1:0-2801 GCA_043731245.1 Methylococcaceae bacterium
GTTGGGTGTACGCATGATAACTAAAAAACACTTAAAAAATGAAATTGAACAACTGGATGGGCATTGTTTAAAATTTTCAGACAAACTAAGGATTACGAATGTCAGACGTTAAAATTTATGATGTAAAGCCAAGCATAGCTGCCCGGGCGCATATTACCGCCGAAACTTATAAAACCTTGTATCAGCGTTCGATTGATGAGCCGGAGGCTTTTTGGGCGGAGCAGGCGGAGCAGTTTTTAGTCTGGAGTAAACGCTGGGATACCGTTATGGATTACGATTACCCAAAAGGCACTATACGCTGGTTTGAAGGCGGAAAACTTAACGTTAGTGTCAACTGTATAGATCGTCATCTTGAAACACGCGGTGATCAAGTGGCAATTATCTGGGAAGGTGATAATCCGGCTCATGATAAAAAAATCACTTACCGGCAATTGTATGAGCAAGTCTGCAAGTTTGCCAATGTCTTAAAAGCACAGGGTGTTAACAAAGGCGATCGGATTTGCATCTATTTACCGATGATTGAGGAAGCGGCAGTAGTGATGCTTGCTTGTACCCGCATTGGCGCGGTACATTCCATTGTGTTTGGCGGGTTTTCTGCGGAAGCGTTAAAAGACCGCATACTGGATTCTGACTGTAAATATGTGGTTTGTGCGGATGAAGGCTTTCGTGGCGGTAAAACCTTAGCAATTAAAGCCAATGTCGATCTGGCCGTAGCGGCCTGTCCCGGACTTAAGAAGGTTATTGTCATAAAGAACACCCGTAACCCTGTAGCTTGGCATGAGCAACGTGACATCTGGTATCACGAGGCGATGGCGGATGCTTCAGCCGATTGCCCCGCTGAAGCAATGGACGCCGAAGATCCGTTGTTTATCCTGTATACATCAGGTTCCACAGGCAAGCCCAAGGGTGTGTTGCATACCACCGGTGGTTATTTGCTGTATGCCGCCATGACCCATAAGTATGTGTTTGATTACCACGACGGTGATATTTACTGGTGTACCGCCGATATAGGCTGGGTAACCGGGCATTCTTATATGATTTACGGGCCATTGTGCAACGGCGCGACTACCTTAATGTTTGAAGGCGTGCCGACTTATCCTGAAGCAGATCGTTTTTGGCGGGTTATCGATAAACATCAGGTAAATATTTTTTATACTGCGCCGACGGCAATTCGCGCCCTAATGGCACAGGGTGATGAGTTTGTTACGCGCACTGATCGTAGTAGCTTGCGGATTCTGGGTAGTGTAGGTGAACCAATTAACCCGGAAGCCTGGGAATGGTATTACCACATTGTCGGCGACGGCCGGTGTCCTATTATGGATACCTGGTGGCAAACCGAGACAGGCGGCATTTTAATAACGCCTCTGCCCGGCGTTACCGCGCTAAAGCCCGGATCGGCAACCTTGCCGTTTTTTGGCATCTTACCTGAAATCATGGACAATCAGGGTCGCATTATGGAAGGTGTAGCCGAGGGCATTTTGGTTATCAGTCGCCCGTGGCCAGGACAAGCACGAACAGTTTATGGCGATCACCAACGTTTTATCGATACTTATTTTAAAAACTACCCCGGCTATTATTTTGCCGGAGATGGCGCACGTCGGGATAAAGACGGTTATTTCTGGATTACCGGGCGGGTTGATGATGTGATTAATGTATCCGGTCACCGTATGGGTACGGCTGAAATTGAAAGCGCTTTAGTATTGCACGACCAGGTCGCGGAAGCCGCTGTAGTGGGTTATCCGCACGATATTAAAGGGCAGGGGATATATGCTTATGTTACTTTGAATGTAGGTGTAGAGCCTTCGGAAGAACTGAGAAAAGAGCTGATTGATCTGGTTAGAAAAGAAATCGGTGCTATTGCCAATCCCGATATTATCCAGTGGGCGCCCGGATTACCTAAAACCCGTTCAGGTAAAATCATGCGCCGTATTTTGCGTAAAGTGGCCGCTAATGAACTTGATAATCTGGGCGATACATCCACGCTTGCCGATCCCTCGGTGGTTGAAGAGATTATTGATCATCGGGCTAATAAATAAACGATCTTATAAAGCACACTTGTAGGATGCTCGGACGCTAGGAAGCGCATCAATCGCGAACGATGCGCTTCACGTTGTTCAGCACATCCTACGGGTGGTAGTTTGTTTAGTCACCGTTCCCAGAGAAAAAGGTTGCAATTAAAAGTGCGGTTTAATTTCGGGCTAGTAATTGGGTAGGATGCCTAGTACCCAGTCAACTTAGTTTTGACGGGTTTAACGAAGACCTACGAGGTTTTAAAAACCTCGTAGGTCTTACAGTGGACTAAAAATCTACTCGACAGATCAATGCTGACTGAGTACTAGTGCGCACCCCCACACAATATCCAGGTTAATAGATTTTCATTCCTAAATATGTCAATAACCATCAATAAATTTAGCGCATTGCGCCATCGAAATTTCACCTTGTTCCTGTCTGCCAGGTTCATAGCTTCTGTGGCTGTGCAGATGCAAAGTGTGGCTGTGGGTTGGCAAGTTTACGAGAAAACCGGTAACGCGATGGATCTGGGGCTCATCGGACTGGCTCAATTTGCACCTTTCGCTTTGCTTATATTGGTTGCCGGGCATGTTGCGGATCAATGGAATCGGCGGTGGATTATTGTCGGCTGCGTTTTTGTGGAAATGTTGTGTGGTTTGTTGTTATTAGCATTTTCACTGGCGGATCTTGAGCCGGTCTGGCCGGTGTTCGCGGTCATGGCTTTATATGGATCAGCGCGTGCATTTATGATGCCGGCCAGTCAGGCTATTCTGATTAATCTGGTGCCGTCA
>JAYTJI010000432.1:0-5092 GCA_043731245.1 Methylococcaceae bacterium
GCCAATGGCTGCCACAGTTCTGGCATATCAACTTTACCGATGCGTTTAAACTGCTCAGCCAGCAAATCCTGCTTGATCCGTATTTGCGCAGACGCTTCAACATGCTGAAAACTGCAACCGCCGCAGATGCCATAATGCGGGCATAAGGCATCAACCCTATCGGCAGCACGGCTTAATAGTGTGACGACCTTGCCTTCAGCGTAATCCTTACGGCTTTCGGTATAGATAAATTCCACCTCCTCACCCGGCAACGCTTCATCAATAAATATCACTTTACCGTCGACATGAGCGGCGCCACGGCCATCATGGGCAAGGGATTCTATGGTGACTCTAACCGGTGTTTCCGGCAGGGGCTTTTTTGCTCTTCTTCTATTGGCCATGTTGTGTTTGTTTCCAACTTCCTGAGGATTGATACCACCAGCCTGCTTGAGCATTACTCACCCAGCGAGCGGCAAAGGTTGATTTGATTTGTGCCGCCCATTCAGGATGACCGTTCGCATTGGCAATCGCTTGATAGAGGTTTTGCCGGTCTGCATTTTCCGCAGCGACCAGTTTATTAACCTGGTTTCTGTCTTTAAGCGGCACACCGGCGGCATCTCTGACGGCTAAAAAACCGTCCGCCTGAATGCCAATAAAACCCGCCGCATAAAAGGGTTGCAGTGCTGCAAAACGGCTTTCCATGGCCGCCCGCAACTGCCTGATTTCAGGGCTATCAATGGCTAAATCGGCTTCGCCAGCCTGTGCGGGCGGAATGACAACATTGATGGCCTTATCAAGCAGTTGAAAAGCAGCTATTTGCCAATCCGTTAAACCGGCTTTGGGCTTGGGCACTGTTTTTTGTGGCGTAGTAATACCTTGGATGTCTTTGATAATTTCATCCGCTGCTTTTTCAGCCGCTGCGGCAGGGAAGTAAATATTAATGGTGACACATGCAGTCAACAATAACGCGCCTAATACCGATATTTTTCTCATAATGTTCTCCAATTATTTAACAATTACTTCATCTGATGACGAAATACGGCTTAACCGCTCCATCAATACATTCCAGTCGACGCGGGGATTATAGCCGATCACATCGATTCGCGGCAGACCGCCGCCGGTAATAATGGCATAACCTTGTGGGGTTGCCTCCACACCCATCAACTGACAAACACCATTATGCAAATAACAACCCAGGCCGATTTTGTCGTAGCCGAAAGTTTCAAAGAAACTTAAAAAACTTCTCGACAGTATATCCGACGCGCCTCCACCGCCAATGCTGGCGATATTTTTTACGGCTTTTTGGCTGATTCTGTGGCGGGAATCATCGTCATCCGGCGTCCCTAACCACGCGTAAAAAGTAACCGGATGCCAGTTTTCCATAGTCAACTGCCTGACAAATCCTGATAACTTGCCGGTAATGCCGCCAAATTCAAATTTGCCGGTCAACTGATCCAGATCCAGATTGTTGATTTCCAGTTCACTGGAAAATTTAGGGTTGTCAGTAAACAAGCCAGAGGCTGCGAGTTTAGTGATTTTAATATCGCCATCAAAAACTTTTATATTGACTTCGCCATCCAGACTCAACGTTTTATTACTGTATTCAACTTTGGGAATATTGCCGCTGATAGTGCCTGACAACGGTGTCCACTTTAAGGCTTTCGACCATTGTTCCAATGATACGTTGTTTAAGCTGCCAACAAAGTAAATTTCTGGTTCCTGCTGTTTTTTTGCTTGCCAACCCAATTGATTGATGGCAATTTCGCCGCCCAAAAAAGGCAGTTGCGTCTTTTCAAGCAATTTAAAACTGTTTGCCCTGCTCAGGAATGACAGCCTGGAAGGCCCAATGGGTAAAGAATAGGTTTGTAACTGTTGCCATGCAAACGTTGAAGTTTGATTAAACACCTCGTCATTCGACCAGTTAATCGTGCCAGTGCCGCCCGCGACTTTGATGCGCCTCGCAGTGTCTTCAACAGCAAACTTTTTAACAGTTGCCGTCAGCGCGGTTAATGAGTCTTGAACAATAGAAACATTAGCGTTTAAACCACCCGCAAAGGTAATGCCTGCCAACGCTGTTTGTTCAAAAAATGGCTTTAAATAGACCGCTGATAACTGTTGCAGATCATCACTACGTAGCGACAAGTCAGCCTTCTCGAGTTTTACGCTTTTGTCGTAGTGAACAATTGCGCTACCGCTTAATGCCAAAGCCTCGCTTTGTTTATAAGTTGCCGATGTTATTTGAGCCCGTCTATTCTTGTCATTCCAGTTGCCTTGCGCAGCGAGAGTTATGGGTTGCTGCCCACCTGCTTCCAGATACAGCGGTTCGACATATAACGCGCCAGCCTTAAAACGTGACTGGCTTTGCCATTGCCACAAATCTTTATTTTTTTGGGCTTCCAACGTGGATTCCAGTGTCGCTTTTTCAGTAGCAAAGCGCCCATCCTTGGTTTGTACAGTCAGGCCATTCAGCTCGGTGGTCAAAGTAAAATCGTTTATTAGCGAGAGACTACCCGATGCGGCCAATTGGAAGTTGATGTTTCCGACTTTTAATTCAAATAATGCCGGTTTTTGCAATAGCTTTTGAAAGGCTGTGGCATTTACTGCCCTGGCATTAACCTGTATCTGCCATTGTTTGTCCCTTTCTTCAGCATCAATTGATATTATCCCTCCCGCCATCTGCAAATCAGTTAATTTTAACGTGCTGTGTTTTTCCCTGATATGAAAAGAAAAATTGGCAGCGGGTGATTGCCATTGTTTTGAACTTATTTTCGCTCGCCCTTGCGTACACAACAATTCTTTGTTTTGCCATGTGAAAGAAGAGCAATGGATATTGATCAGTTTCAGATCATCCCAAGGCTTGGGAAGACTTAATTTATCGATAGTTAAAGTCAGTTTTTGCGGGTTATTGAGCAGATCGGCTAACTTGATTTGAACGCCTTGTAATTTCCAGCCGCTGGATTCTATAGTCCCCATATTAAGAGACACGGCATCCAACGCTATTGCGGTGGGGCTTATGAAAACAAAAACAACAATCTGGATAAGCTTGATCATTATTTGGGTGGGAGCGGCTTTAGCCGCGACTATCGCGGCTAAAGCCGCTCCCACAAACCCCAACAATATTAAACAGGAAAAATCCCAGTCGATAAATAGCGATCACCACGGTCACAAATAATTACCACAATCACCGCATTCTCAACTTCTTCAGATACTTTTAATGCCGCCGCAACTGCACCGCCCGATGAAACACCAGCAAAAATGCCCTCTTCAGACGCTAAAGCGCGAGTAAGGTTTTCAGCCGTCTGTTGATCGACATCGATAATCCGGTCAACGCGATCCGCCTGATAAATTTTGGGTAAATATTCTTTAGGCCAGCGTCTGATGCCAGGGATTTTGGAATTACCTTCCGGCTGTACCCCGATAATTTGAATCGCCGGATTTTGTTCCTTGAGAAATTGTGATGTTCCCATAATCGTGCCGGTAGTGCCCATGGCGCTGACAAAATGAGTCACTTTACCCTGTGTGTCCTGCCAAATTTCCGGCCCCGTACTTTCATAATGGGCGAGTGGATTATCAGGATTTGCAAACTGATCCAGAATCCGCCCTTTACCCGCCGCTTCCATTTCTCTGGCTAAATCAATCGCTGCTTCCATACTGCCCGCTGCGGGCGTCAGAATAATTTCAGCGCCGTATGCTTTCATCGATGCCTTGCGTTCATCGCTCATGTTGTCGGGCATAATCAAGGTCATTTTATAACCCTTAATGGCTGCCACCATCGCCAGGGCAATGCCTGTATTGCCGCTGGTCGCTTCAATCAAGCGATCACCGGGTTTAATCTCGCCCCTTTCTTCAGCATGTTTAATCATACTAAGCGCCGGAAGATCTTTAACCGAACCGGCTGGATTATTACCTTCCAATTTGGCCAGAATAGTATTGCTGGTATTGCCCGGTAAACGTTGCAGTCTCGCCAAAGGAGCATTGCGCACAAAAGATTCAATAGTTGGGAAAGTCATAGCGGCTAGTCTACTGTGAAAAAGTTAGCTTGGATTATCCCATAAAAACGAAAGATCAGCATAACGCCAAAAATAGTTTGAAGCAGAAGTGTGTGGTTACGGCCCATAAATCTTTAGCCATCTGTTTTAGCTGAAGTGGCTATTAATACTGTATGTCGGGAATGATAAAAGGGAATCTCTAAAAATTGCCTATTCATGCTTCGACAGGCTCAGCATAAACGGATAAGTCACCGATACAAAGATCATCGTTCGCACTGAGCTGTGAGCTTGTCGAACAGTCGAAGTGCAATTTTTAGAGGTTCCCTTAAATTCGTGCTTCAGCCAGGCTATTTATTCGGTTAAGGAAATAATTCTGCAATTTTCTGGACAACCCCAACAAATTTAACCAGCTCTTCCAATGTTTGGGCAATCTTGTCCACAGACTCAATCGTTTGCCGCAGGTTTTCATTGACTTCTTTCAGAGACATCGTGAGATCTTTGAACGGCTTTGTGTTGTCTTTAATGACACTGCGGACTAATTTGCGCTGGTAGGTGTCAAGTGCGTCACGAATATTATCAAGACGCTTTCGGGTTGCAGTTTCACGCATAAAATTGGCACGCACCACATCCACTTCGGTTAATACATCCCCTATAAGTCGGATCAGTTCCAGGCGTGTCATCGATTTAGAATCGGTCATGGCTGTTTACTCCTTGGTTTTTTGGATGGTTTGTATAGCGTCGGCGATTACTTTGGTGCGTGTTACGAAAGCGTCAGTTGCCTCAATCAGTTCAGCTAAATCTTGGGGATTTTTTGAACTTTTAGCATATTCGACCAGTTGCTGGTGGGCTTGAGCCATCGCGTCAAGGCCGGATCCTGCGCCCAGCAGCAAAGGCAGTTTATCCCAGGCATCTTCAACTGTTTTGATTTTGGTGGCGGCTTTCTGTAACTTATCGGGGCCAGGGTTTGTTTTCGCTAGTGCTTCGTTATATTCATCCGTTGCAAAAACGCGGGCGGCACTTAGTATGCTGCGTCGGCGCTCATGGAGTGCACTCATGTCATCCCTAAGCAGCCTTATTAACGCCAGGACATCCTTCTCCGATAGGGTGACGGCTTTGTCTAGCGC
>JAYTJI010000433.1:0-2867 GCA_043731245.1 Methylococcaceae bacterium
CCCATATTGTTGGTGGTCAATACTAAGTACATGGCCAGCATAAAGCCCTGGTACATTGAATAATAAAGTTTTAAGCGTTTGTCTGTCAGCTTGCCAATTTCTTTTTCGTGCTCCATGTAGGGTGCTGAAAAAATCGAGGTAGTGAGACCCACAAATGCCGTCAATACGATTAGATAGACATTGAATGAATCAATCAAAAAAGCCTTGTTTGCAGACAGGATGGTACCGTTATTCAACACATTGATGGCTAACCAAATAGTTGCCAGCAAACAAACCGCGTTAAACCAGACATTGTGTTTGCCTGTATCCGGCCTGTGCCCCCCCAGCGCAAAGAATAAAATACCAATGAAGGGGATCAATAATACAAGATAAGCCGCAATCATTTATCCACCTCGTTTAAGCGATTTAGTTTATCAACATCCAGCGAATCAATACTGGTGCGGATGTGAAAGAAAAAGATACCGAACAGCACGGCTGCAACCAGTACGTCAAAAGCAATACCCAACTCCACGACCATCGGCATACCATTCGTAGCGACAATTGCGGCAAAAAACAAACCGTTTTCAATCGACATAAAACCCACCACATGCGCGATCGCCTGACGATGTGAAATCATCAGCAACATACCTAACAGCACCACGGAAAGGCTGACCGCCAGAGCGTTTAACATGACCGGCGCGGTGGTCTGCACGATGGGATGCAGCACGTAATAGCTGAACACCATCAAACTGGCACCACCCAACAATAAGGCGGTTTTATTATGGAGTGCTTCAATATCACGGTGCATACTCATTTGTAACACTTCCCGCCTTAACATCCAGGGTATGAAGATGACTTTGAGCACTAAGGTCATAACTGCCGAAATATACAAATGGTGATTACCCAGGCTATAGGCAACCAAAGCAGTGGTTAAGGTTAATAACAAACCCTGCCCGGCAAACACAAAAATCAACCGTAACAAGCGTCCCTGCACCAACATCAGGAATGACGTAAGCCCCACCAACGCTGCCATCGATAAAACAATCTGGGTATAAAAATCCTGTTCAACAATATTCATTAGCGTGACGCCTCCAAAATGATGTGGCTCAACATACCTAACAAACCAAGCAAATATGCGAAACTTAAAAATTCCTGCACTCTAAACAAGCGCATTTTTGCAACGACCGTTTCCGATATTGCCAGCACTATCGCCAATACCGCGAGCTTAGCGATAATGTAAAGCAAGCCAAAACCCAATGCTGGTAGCGTAAACGTTTCCGCAATACCCCAAGGGAAAAATATATTCGCAATCAGCACACCATACAGCATCAGCTTTAACTGACTAGCCCATTCGATCAGCGCCAGATGACGACCGCTGTATTCCAGGATCATTGCTTCATGAATCATGGTGAGTTCTAAATGCGTCGTGGGATTATCGATGGGAATACGCCCTGTTTCGGCAACGGCCACCAGTATCAAGGCGCACAACGCAAACACAAAGGAAGGTCGCAACACCAGGCCTTCATTTAATACGTGTGTGATGCCTACCGATAAATTCGTGGTTGAAGCGGCCATACTCAAGGTAAAAACGGCCATGAGCATTGCCGGTTCCGCCAGCGATGAAACCGTCATTTCCCTGGAGGAACCCATGCCGCCAAAAGCTGTGCCAATATCCAGTCCAGCCAGCGCCAGAAAAAACCGGGCGAACCCTAAAAAGCCCACCAATACAATCACATCGGCGCTGGCGGAGGTCGGTAAATTTACCGCAATCAGCGGCACAACACTGGCGGCAAGAATAGTTGCTGAAGAAATAATATACGGGCCGAGGGTAAATACCCACGAAGCCTGCTCTGACACTACCGGTTGTTTGCGGGTTAATTTAAGCAAATCGCGATAAGGCTGAAACAGAGAAGGCGCTCTGCGATTTTGCAAAAAACATTTACACCATTTCAGCCAACCGGCGAGTAATGGTGCTAATGCAACAAACAACATTGTTTGAAGTATTGCTATTAACCAATTCATTAGCTGATCACCCATAACATTAATAGTAAAGTCACAAACGAATATCCTAAATAAGTACGAATATTTCCCGTTTGAATACGTCCAACCTGTTTTGCTAAGGTGTTCACACTTCGTGAAATCGGTTCATACAATCTTGGCCAGCTATGATCTTGCACCTGCAAGCGATAACGAATAGCCGCGACCTCCAGATCCATAGCACCGTGCATATCCTTGTCAATCTGCTCATCAATTAACCAAACGCTGGCAAAAATGCGCCGGAAAGGCATGGTAAAAGCACTGCTGGTATACTGCATTTTCGGCGTTAGCCCACCAAAACCACAATCCCAGGTATCTGCCCGGCGCATGGTTTTGGTTTCAGGATTCCTGTGCAAATACCAAAAAGTGAATAAGGCGGCAATAAGCGCACCAATGAGCACCAGGGGAGGCGAATAGGAGGCTTTATCAGCCGAAACCGGGGCTAACCATAACCAGCTCATCGCAGTATCATTGGGTAAAGTCTCACCCAGCAGTTGTTTTGCAACGCCGTTGAGTAGATTGATAATGATGCCGGGGAAAATACCGAACAAAAAACACAAGCCTGCCAACAAAGCAGGCCCTGCTAACATGCCTTTATCGGTAATTTCATGCGCTTTTTCACTGCCGTGTGAACGTGGCACGCCCAGAAAAACCAGGCCAAATACTTTGATAAAACATGATGCTGCCAATGCTGCTGTAAGCGCTAAAGCGGCGGCGGAAACCGGAATCAAGCTGCGTAACACGCCGTTGTCAAGAACATCCACCTGCAATGCAGTCTGAAAAGCCAACCATTCTGATACAAAGCCATTAAACAGCGGCAAAGACGAAATACTCATACAGCCCACCAAAAA
>JAYTJI010000434.1:0-1439 GCA_043731245.1 Methylococcaceae bacterium
AGTGTAGCTGGAAAGTTACCGTCCATGGCTCTGGATTCCGGCTTCCCTGCCGGAATGACGGACTTTTGGCGCTGGCTGAAGCATCTTGCTAATCAGGAGAGGCTTTGAACAACGCATCAAAACGAGGAGGTAATATGGATATTGGAACTGGATTTAAGATAGTAGCCTTGTTGTTATGGCCATTTTTGCTGCTATTTATATATTTTCTATTTGATAGAAAAGGCTTTAACAAATGGCTGGAAAAATTTAAACAAGATGGTTTTAAATAATTATTCTTCTTTGGAGGAAAATTCAATAAACGATTTTATTGCAATTCCTTCGCAGGCACTTGGATTTCAAGCGACTACTCAAACCTTATGAGGTGATCTATGATTTTAGTTTCTCAGCATACTCTTACCCGGTTAGTTTTTTTAATGTTCAGCTTTCTTTATATGGCGGCCACCTTGGCCGCTGAAAGAGAACAACCTATGACTTTAATGCTCAAGTCGCCAGATTTTGCTCATCTTGGCGAAATTCCAACAATTTTTACTTGTGAAGGTGATGATAGTTCTCCGGCTTTAGACTGGTCGCAGCTTCCCAAAAATACTAAAAGTCTGGTGTTAATTGTTGATGACCCCGATGCGCCGGATCCTGCTGCGCCCAAATTAACTTGGGTACATTGGCTGCTTTATAATATCCCGCCCACTGTCATGGGGCTACCAAAGGCCATTGTTGACAAAAATTTGTCAACGGGGACACTTCAAGGCAAAAATGACTGGAAAAAAACGGGGTACGGTGGGCCCTGTCCACCTATTGGTCGGCATCGATACTTTCATAAACTTTACGCACTGGATATTGAACTGCCGGACCTGCATCAACCTAATAAAACCCAGCTTGAACAAGCAATGGTAGGGCATATTATTGGTCAGGCAGAGTTGATTGGAATCTATCAAAAGCGCTAGTCGATTAATGGAAAGGTAAGTGTAGGTATGTCTAGTGCCCAGTCAACTTGGTTTTGACGGGCTTAACGAAGACCCACGAGGTTTTAAAAACCTCGTGGGTCTTGCAGTTTACTTAAAGATATACTGGCAAATAAATGCTGACGGAGTTTTAATTTGTATCGTTCTTTTGGAACAACATAGCCTTAAATTATCCAAAAGGAACCTCTAAAAATTGCACTTCGACAAGCTCAGTGCGAACGGTGATCTTTATTATCCGTTCTTGCTGAGCTTGTCGAAGCATGAATAAGCAATTTTTAGAGATTCCCTTAAGCCAATGAGGGAGATGGCGGAAAACACATGAGCTTTAACAATTGCCTTAAGTCTGTTCATAGGATAAGGTTACAAAGAAGCACAAGATTACACATCCATTAATCCGGTCGTGGAATCAATACACTAACCGTATCCATTGTTTATTTGATTCCTTTTAAAAATATAAATCTCGTGAATCTCCTAAAAAAA
>JAYTJI010000435.1:0-4182 GCA_043731245.1 Methylococcaceae bacterium
ATAACGGCCAAAAAAAGCGGGATAACGGCAATCACAAAGCCCAGCGCGATCAGGGATTTTAACGATAAAATATTTTTGAATTTTATTCGGCTGCACAGAGCGTTAAATTGCCCTTCTACCATTGACCGAAGATTTGACGAACGTGTCAACAAATCCGGTCTTCTGAAAATATCCTTAACAAAGTCGGTAATAAGCTCTTTCATTGATTTCCATGGTGGATCGTCAAAAGATTGTAAGGTGTGCTGACGCCAGGAAGCGCATCAATCGCGAACGGAGTGGCCGTCTATTTTGTGCGCTTCCCTTTATCCTTTTGCAAATAATAGATTCGGAATGCCGCACTGTGCGTGAATCTGTTGCCGGTACCAAAAAAACCAATGCACAGCTGTCAAGTTGTCCGGAAAACCCTTAAAGGGATATTATACACATTATGTATCATCGCTCACCCTCTTACGGGCACATCGGTTTGTCCTGTTCCAAACTTTAAATATTAAGTTATAAAGCCATTGCCCCGGTTTTTTCTGGCAGTACAGGCGCTGTTGTTTACGCTGTCGGGATTGTCTGTTACCCATTCCTCAATGTTGCTTGCGCTGTGATTTGAAAGCGCCAACGTTTGATTTATGTCGTAATGCCCAAAACGGCATCAGCACTGGCTAGTTTTAAATTTTCCAATTTCGATTGAATTAAAATCAACCTATCGAACTGGTCTTTATGGTAGAAAGGCAAATAAGCTAATGCAAAAATATGATACGTTTCAATGGGTAATATTTGTAAGACATTATTAACGCACTGCTCTTCAATTAAAGTATTAAGCGGCAGTTCAAGTTTTCCTAACTGATGTTTAATTTGCATTTCCCAAATACTGGCCATGCTTAAAAATACATCGTTATTTATATCGTAGTACGCCGTTAATACTTGCTTGGGTATTTTTTCAGGCGCGTTTCTAAGCCACAAAAACGCATGCGTACCATGCAAGATATTCATTGCCCACCCAACCAAAAATAATCACCTAGCGGTTCATCAAAATCTTCATGAATGACGATTTTGCCTTTGTATTCACCTACAGTTCTTTATTTAATGATTTGCTTTTGTTGTTGCTTGCGTAAAAAAACAACGAAGTCAGACACCTGCTTTTGCAGTTCCGGCGGCAGTATTTCACAATGTGGAGTAATTGTTGACCGTGCATTAAAGTGCATCCATTATCGCCGGGCTTGTCCAACAACCGGTTCAGATTGTGGCTCGCTGTCGCTCGCACAATCTAACCTTATTCGTTAGGCGATTCACTCATAGTGCGACCACATTCGTAGCACACGGACAATATGTTCCGCCTCGAAAATTTCGTAGACGAGCCGATGTTGAATATTGATGCGGCGTGAGTACGATCCTTCCAGGTCACCTACGAGCTTTTCGAACGGAGGGGGATTTTGAAGTGGATTGGATTCAAGCATCGTTAGCAACTCTTGAGCCTTTGGCTTTAGACCTGATGCTGTAAGTTTTTTGGCATCTTTTAGCGCTTGCTTGGCATAGACTAATTTCCAGCTTACCACTCCAACTCCGTAGCTGACAATGCAAGGGATTCTGCCATGCCATCCTTTATGGACTCGCGCATACCGGGTATAGACAATAAGAAAAGCGTTTCTTGAATTGCCTGCCAATCTTCACTAGAGACCAGCACCGCGCTTGATCGCTTTCCAGAGATACCAATGGGTTGATGAGATGTAGCAGCTTGATCAATGAGCCGGTATAAGTTCGCGCGTGCTTCGCTAGCAGTCAACGTTTGCATATCATTATCCAAATGATATAGCGTACGTTAAAGCGTACTTTGAGTCAAGAGTGTGTTTTAAAAAGCCTAACGTAAAGCTAAGGGGCGTGCCTTTCACGGACGATCAGCGAAGCCGCCGAAGCCGGAAAAATAACAAACTTTCAAAACCGCCACGAAAAGGCGCGTCCCGCTTGAGCGTAATGTTGGACGAAGCCGCTAACGCGGAGAATCTCCCCACCGAACAGCCATTCCATAAAACAATTAAAATATAACCTCAAGCTCTCAATCAGAGAGATCGTTTAACATCAAACAATGAGGTTACAAAACAATGACATCATCCGAAGCAGATTTCAAGCAGAACTATCAAACGCACCTTAAACACCTTAAACTCAAAGGACTCCAGCCTAAGACGATAGAGGCCTATTCCCGTGCCATGCGGCGCATAGGAGCGTATTTCAATGAACAAGTTAACGATCTATCCGAATCGCAGTTGACCGATTATTTCAGCGATTTTCTGGAATCCCATTCCTGGAGTAGCGTCAAACTCGATCTGTACGGCCTTAAATTTTTCTATACCTACGTTTTGAATAAGCCTTGGCCGGCGCTTAAATTGATCAAACCGCCAAGGACACAGCGCTTGCCGGATATTGTGACCGTTGCGGAAGCTCGGCGGCTGTTCACAATGACCCATACCCTCAGTTATCGAGTGTTCTTTTTTACGCTTTATAGTCTGGGTTTGCGTCTTGGCGAAGGCTTGCGTTTGACTGTGGCCGATATTGATGCCACGCGGCAACGGGTGCATATTCGCGATGCCAAGGGCAACAAAGACCGCTTGGTACCGTTGCCAGCAACTACTTTGAACTGCCTGCGCCGCTTCTGGCAGGTACACCGCAATCCGGTGTTGCTGTTCCCCAATCGCCACGGCGGCCTCAAGTCGGCGCATTTGTCGACTACGCCGCTGGATCGGGGCGGTGTACAAGCGACACTGCGCCAAGTCGCCCAAGACTGCGGCATAAAAAAAAGATTACCCCGCACAGTTTGCGCCATAGCTATGCTACCCATCTAATCGAAGCGGGAGTCGACCTGCTTGAAGTCCAGAAAATCCTCGGTCACCACAGTATCCTGACCACTGCCCGCTATACCCATTTGACCGACACCACGAACCAGCAAGCCGACCAGCTCATCAATACGTTGATGAATGGCTTCGTCATTGACTGGCAGAGCGTCAAATAATGCTGCTCTCGACGATCATCCAAACCTTTGAAGCCGAATTCCTGGCGATTTATCAGAACGCGCTGTTGCCCAGCCAGCGCAAGGCGTTGGCCTCCCTGAAACAGTGCCGCACCACGCAAAGCCCGATGATGTTGGCGCAATGTGACGGCTGCGAAAAACAAGTCTTCATCCCGCATTCCTGCGGTCACCGCAACTGTCCCCATTGCCAACATCATGAAAGCCGGCAATGGCTGGAACGGCAGCTCAAAAAACAAGTGCCGGCCGAGTATTTCTTGTTAACCTTCACCTTGCCCGAAGAACTGCGGCCTTTGGCTTGGCAACATCAGCGTACACTTTATGACTTGATGATCCGTTGCAGCTGGGAGACCCTCAAAACCTTCGCGCAGAACGATCCGCAATTGCAGGGCAAGGCGGGTGCCATCAGTGTGCTGCACACCCATTCGCGGCGTCTGGATTATCACCCGCATGTGCATGTGGTCATGCCTGCGGCGGCGCTGGATGCCGACAAAGGCTTGTGGCGTACCCTGCGCCGCAGTGCCAAAGGGGGCGGCTACCTGTTCAACCACAAGGCGCTGGCCAAGGTGTTTCGCGCCAAGTTGCTGGCAGCGCTGGTTGCCGCTGGTTTGACGTTACCCGTCGACTTGCCCAAGAAGTGCGTGGTGGACTGCAAGTGTGTGGGCAATGGCCACAAGGCCCTGGTCTACCTGGGGCGCTACCTGTACCGGGGTGTGATTCAGGAGCGCGACATCATCAGTTGCGAGAACGGCGAGGTCACGTATCGCTGGCGTGACAGCAAGACCAAAAAGACAGAACAGCGCAGCGTCAGCGGGGCCACCTTTTTGTGGCTGGTGCTGCAGCACGTGTTGCCCAAGGGTTTCAGGCGCTCGCGCAACTTTGGCTTTTTGCATCCGAACTGCAAACGCATGATTGCGCTGCTGAAGTTGCTGGTGTTCAAACAACCTGCTGCCCCACCAACCCCGCCCGCAGCGCGGCCCCAACTGCTGTGCACTTGCTGTGGCTCGCCCATGGTGATCGTGCGCCGAAGAATATTGCCATCCATTGCAGCGTCACCCAGGCCCGAGCCTGAAGTCAATCCGGGCACCTAGACCGCCTGCGCCATCAGCGCGCCAGTGCCCTGGAGGTGCTGTGGGTGCGTTCGGTCAAACGCTTTGCAAAGCGCACGACATGGC
>JAYTJI010000436.1:0-1339 GCA_043731245.1 Methylococcaceae bacterium
TCGGCTTAGGTGCGGCTATCGATTATCTAAACGCAATCGGTATGGAGGCGATTGCAGCTTATGAAGCTGAATTGCTGGATTACGCTACCGAAAAAGCCATGCAAATCAATGGGCTTAGAATTATCGGCGAAGCCGAGCATAAAGGCGCTATTCTGTCTTTTGTGCTGGATAAAATTCACCCGCACGATATAGGCACGATGCTCGACAGCCTGGGCATTGCAATCAGGGCGGGGCATCATTGCGCCATGCCGGTAATGGATTTTTATAAAGTGCCGGCAACCGCAAGAGCTTCGTTTGCGATGTATAACACCAAAGAAGAGATTGATGTGTTGATGAAGGGGATTCAGGATTTGATTGAGGTGTTTGGGCGATAATTCTTGAGATATTTGCGTTGCACCTGTATTAATCCACCTGAAAACCACACATAATGGAGAATCAAATGGGACAGCAATTTAACGAACTATCCGAAAAACATATCCAATTTATCACCGAACAAAAGATTTTCTTTGTCGGGACAGCCACAGCAGACAGTCGCGTGAATATCTCCCCAAAGGGAATGGACTCTTTAAGAGTTCTAGGAAACAACCGTGTTGCGTGGCTAAACGTAACTGGCAGTGGAAATGAAACTTCCGCCCATGTACAGCAAGCCCCTCGAATGACTATAATGTTTTGTGCTTTTGACAGTCAGCCTATAATCCTGCGTCTTTATGGTAGTGCAAGGGTTTTTCACAATAGAGACCAAGAATGGAATGACCTCTTTCCCTTGTTCAATCCACTATCTGGTGCCAGGCAAATTTTTGAACTCACAATTGATCTTGTACAAGCTTCTTGTGGAATGGCTGTTCCTTGTTTCTCGTACATAGGGGAGCGAAAATTACTCAGTGACTGGGCAACAAAGAAAGGTGAGGAAGATTTGAAGCGATACAGGGAGGAAAAGAACCAAATGAGTATTGACGGAATTCCCACCCACATTGTCGCTAAAAGTCGCTAACTTTTAGTAACACTTAAAATAATTTACCGAGAATAACTCATGTTTGATGATCTACGAGACCTCTATCAAGAGGTTATTTTTGACCATAACCGCAACCCACGCAATTTTCGCATCATCGAAAATGCTGACAGAAAGGTGGAGGGCTTTAATCCGCTGTGCGGTGATCGCCTAACGTTATATTTGCAAATGGATGGCGACAAAATTATCGATGCCAGTTTTCAGGGTTCAGGTTGTGCTATTTCAACGGCATCTGTTTCTTTAATGACTGAAATTGTTAAAGGCAAATCCGAACAGGAAGCCGAAGAGTTATTTAAAAAGTTTCATGAAATGACCACCGGTAAAGACGAA
>JAYTJI010000437.1:0-7962 GCA_043731245.1 Methylococcaceae bacterium
GGGCGTGTTAAAGAATTGCGTAAACAAGGCTTTAATATCATGACGTATTGGACAATTGAAGCCAAGCACCGCATAGCAAAGTATGTGATTTTGGCAAAGGTGGAATCATGAACCTATCACTGGCCACAGGCAAACAAGCCAATAATCTCGATTTAACGCACTACACGCCCACATTCACGAAATTATTAACCAAGCTATCTGCTTCTGCCATCGGTGCTAAAGACGGCGATTATTTTATCCGCTGTTCAGGTACTAAACGAACCAACAACGACACCAGCGACACCGCGTCTATTTTAATTCTTGATGGTGACAGCTGTATCGACACTGAGACAGGTGAAATAATCAGCGGCGCGGTATCGCCTGATTTAGTCCATATTGTTTTAAGCGATTTAGGCATCAACCACTGCATTTATTCGAGCTTTAGCAATGGGGCAAATGGCGCGGACTATCACAAATGCCGCGTCATTATTCCCTGCACCTATACCCGTGAACAATTGCCGATTTTGCTCAACTGGATATTTAAGCAACTGCACAATAACGGCGTGATGCTTGCACCTGTACCCGAAAATAGAACATGGTCACAGGCGTGGTACTTTCCAAGAGTACCCGACCAAGCACGTGCAAATCTGTTTGAATTTTACCAATTCAACAAAGGTGAAAACTTCAATGCTGATGCACATACACAAGACTGGTTAAAAAACAATCCACAGCCAGAACCAATTGAACCACCGCCATTGATTCCAAAAAAGCCAGTTGATGAGACTAATGGGCGGCGCAATCCGGTTAAGGAATTTAACCAAGCTTATGCCCCCCATGATGTGCTTATCCGCAACGGCTATACCCTCAAAAATGGCGCGTATTTACGACCTGGCAGTGAAAGCGGCATAGCGGCCACAAAGATATGCCTTAACTGCAAAGACGGCGTAGAGCGCGTTTATTCTTATGGTGGCGATGTGCTTAACGATGGCTTTGCACATGATGCCTTTGATTGCTTTCGCTTACTTGAACATGGCGGGGCGTGGTAATGGGTGCGTTAAATTGGAACCCTGAAATTACAAAACATAATCAGCGGCTTTATGTGCAGGACAAGGCCAAAAACACACCGCCTGAGTTTTCATTCCATGATGGCGAGGGTTGGACAAAAGGAGCAGCCGAACCCTTCAGCCTGGGCAAGTTTTCATTAAATGGGCAAGTGGAAGAAATGAGAAAGAAAATGTTAGAAGATAAATTTGTACTTGGACATATGGCAATTTATGGGCAAGCAACCGTATTTTATGCGCCACCCAATGCCGGAAAAACACTATTGACTCTGAAATTACTTATTGAGGGGATAGAGTCGGGTGATATTAACGGGGAAAATATTTTTTATGTCAACGCGGACGACAATTACAAGGGGCTGGTGAATAAGCTGGAATTGGCAGAAACGCACGGCTTTAACATGCTTGCGCCCGGCCATAATAATTTTGAATCTAAAAGATTTCTTGAGTATTTGAGGTGGATGGTTAAAGGCGATAGTTCAAAGGGAAAAATCATTATACTGGACACGCTCAAGAAATTTACCGAACTGATGGACAAAAAAGCCGCTAGTGACTTTATGAAAATAGGCCGTGAGTTTATCTCAAGCGGCGGCACACTGATTCTACTCGCTCATACCAATAAAAAGCGTGATGGTGAAGGTAAGGTTGTTTTTGGTGGCACAAGCGATATTGTTGACGATGTTGACTGTGCCTACATGCAGGAAGCAATGAAGACAGGGCCATTTGATACAACAAGGACTGTGCTATTTGAAAATATCAAAAGCCGTGGTGATGTAGTTAGAAGTGTGGGTTACTCTTACTTAATGGCGGCGCAATCATACAGCGAGTTAATTAAGTCGGTTAAGCCGATTGTCGAAGAAGAAGCCGCCGCCGCAAAGCTTAGGGATATTTTTAATCACCAACTTGAGAAGGACACGCCTGTTATTGATGCGGTTATCGAAGCTATAGAACAGGGTATCAATTTAAAACTTGAGCTGGTTGATTATGTTCACAAAGCTACAGGAAGCAGCAGGAAGGTTATAAATGCCTTGTTGACGAACCTATGACGGCGCAAACAGCCATAAGCATAGATGGCAATCTTTGCCGGGTGAGAAAAACGCCAAAATATACGTATTGCTCAATAATAATGAGGCCAGTGCGGCTGATTATAGACGGGTGAGGGATGGTGATTATTGAGAAAGAGGGGGTGTGAGTGAAATAATGAAATAATGAAAGTTTAGAATGGTGATTATGGGTTTTAACCAGTCTGGTGTGTGTTGTGTGGTCTACAGGTCGCGTCATTGCTTAAACTTTCTAAACTTTCATAAAAAGCTAAACTTTCATATATTTCATTGTTTCATTGTTTCACTGTGCCACCCCCCCAGCTTGGTTAAAACTATTACCCTCCTTGCCGGAATATTTCATTAACTCCGTTTTTTTGTAAAATACGCTTACCACGAACCAGCTAAACCCTCTTTTAGGTACTTTAGCGGGTTTAGCTGGTGCGGGGTATAGGCATTTTCAATAAAAAATAAACGAGATAGCCTACATTGCCCCCCTACTACAAAATAAGCCATACAACGCCTATAGTCTAATTATCGATAATGAATAGGCATTTAATCGCAAACCAATATATGACGGGGTTTATGGACGGTTACTGGACGGCCACAAAATTGTCTACAAACTGGAGATTTAATTAGTTTCCGACCGGTTTACCGGTTGTACGGTAACTGTACGGAAACTCGATATAACGAGTCCGGTAATCATAGTGAATCAATCGCTTAGTTTCTAAAGTAGATGAACAGCGGCAATGATTGCGGGTAGGATAGGGCAAAAGCCAAAAAGGTGACACGATTGATGATACGCCGCTAAATGACGCATTTATTTTTATTACTTTTCAGTAAGTTACGGACATATTCAATCACGGCCATCGCACCAATTAGTAGTTTAAAGCGATTCAAAGAAGTACAGAAACCCGCAAGTTATCTGGCTTAGCGGGTTTTTTATTGTCCAGAAAAGCATAACGAAATGTAGCCGCACTCAACAATTTAGCTGAAGCATCTTGCTAATCAGAACAATTTATGCCGTAATTTTAAGCAGACCTGAGTTCATATTGAACGTACTAACATGAATCACCCATTCTCCTTGAATGGCCAGTAAGTTAAAGCCGTTGATACCGCTAGTAAATTGCTTGAATTTAGACGGTTGCTTGTCATTTATTAATGGGTTTTTGATGAACTGTGGCGTATGATTTTAACATTATCCATTATTTTATCTTTTGCGTGGATAAGCAGCATATGTACAGGCCGATTTAATAGTGCAATAACGCTATTAAATCGAGAGCAAGGTTATGCTGGAAATTAAAGATAGATAAGTAATGATAAAAATTATAAAAATAATATGGGCATACTGGCGATTAGCCAAACTACATAAAGAGGAGTGGGGGAATTATGTTACAAGCAACTGCATCGGTTATTATTGCATTATTGATGGGTATTGTTGGGGTCGGATTTGTAATTTGGCAAACGCGGCGCGTTTTAAGTTATGAGCAAGGTAATGCCGCAATGAACAAAATTGCTGCCGCTATTCAAGAGGGTGCATCGACTTTTTTGTCGCGTGAATATCGTGTTATTGGTATCTTTGTGGCTATTGTTGCTACAGTCATTACCCTGTTTTTGCAATGGCAGACTGCACTTTGTTTTGTAGTGGGCGCGGTTGCATCGGCAAGTGCTGGTTATTTGGGCATGTATGTGGCTGTGCGTGCTAATGTTCGTACCGCTGCTGCGGCCAGCCGTGGTCTGCATGAAGGCTTACGTGTCGCCTTCGGTAGCGGTGCGATTATGGGTATGTCTGTGGTGAGCTTTAGCCTTATCGGCATGACGCTATTGTATTTGATATTTAACGGTAATCCCGCTCAGTTGACTTATATTACGGGTTTTGGCTTTGGTGCCAGCAGCATAGCTCTCTTTGCTCGGGTTGGCGGTGGCATCTTCACTAAAGCAGCCGATGTGGGTGCTGATCTTGTTGGAAAAATAGAAAAGGGGATTCCCGAAGATGATCCTCGCAATCCAGCCGTAATTGCCGACAATGTCGGCGATAATGTGGGCGATGTCGCGGGTATGGGGGCGGATTTGTTTGAAAGCTATAGTGGTTCCATTATTGCTGCTGCAACACTGGGAGCTGCTTTGGGCGCTGATTCAGCCGCCGCTTTTATAGGGCTACCCTTCCTGGTTGCTTCTGTCGGCGTAATTTCCAGCCTTTTTGGCATTTATATGGTGATTGGCGAAGAACAGGACGTAACCCAGGCTAGCACCTATTTGTCAACGACGGTTACTGGGCGCACTGTTCATTTTTTAAGAAAACAAGTGGCAAAAATTAATGAAAATGCCAGTCTGGAAGATTTACTGACGGCTTTGCGCCGTTCTGTTTGGGGTGCTTCAGTTGTCGTATTGGTGCTGAGTTTAATAGTTGTTTTATTGTCAGGTGTCAGTATTAATTATTGGCTGGTTATTGTCGTTGGTTTGGTTGCCGGGAATGGCATTGCCTATGCAACCGAATACTTTACTTCTTACACTGAAAAACCAACACAAGCTATTGCCAATGCGACGCAAACGGGCGCTGCAACAACTATTATTCAAGGGTTGGCAGTTGGTATGATGAGTACTGTACTACCCGTATTGATTGTCGCAGTGGCTATTCTGCTCAGTATATGGCTGGGTTTTAAAGCCGATGGTACGATTGCCGCCGGTCTTTATGCCGTAGCAGTTGCGGGTGTCGGCATGTTAAGCACGCTGGGCGTTACTTTGGCAACTGATGCATATGGTCCGGTAGCTGATAATGCGGGTGGTATTGCTGAAATGAGTCACCTGCCCGGCGAGGTGCGTCAGCGCACCGATGCTTTGGATAGCCTGGGCAATACAACGGCGGCTACGGGTAAAGGCTTTGCTATCGGCTCAGCTATATTAACGGCGTTAGCGTTACTGGCTGCTTATGTAACGGCTGCAAAAATTGATAATTTGAATATACTCGGCCCAACCATGCTGCCGGGTATTTTGATTGGCGCTATGATGCCTTATCTTTTTTCAGCACTTACCATGATGGCAGTCGGTAAAGCTGCCCACGAGATTGTGTTAGAGGTACGTCGCCAGTTCAATGTAATTCCAGGTTTGATGGAAGGCACAGGAGAACCTGACTACAAAACCTGTATCGCAATCAGTACGGAAAGCGCTTTGCGTGAAATGATTTTACCGGGCTCATTGGCTGTCGTTGTACCGTTGGTCGTTGGCTTTGTTCTGGGGAAAGAAGCGCTTGCTGGTCTTCTTGTTGGTACGATGTCTTCTGGCTTTTTGCTGGCAGTTATGATGGCTAATGCCGGTGGTGCGTGGGACAATGCGAAGAAGTGGATTGAAACTGGACAATATGGTGGTAAGGGATCCGATGCCCATAAAGCCGCTGTGGTGGGTGATACGGTTGGTGACCCTTTCAAAGATACCAGTGGCCCGGCTTTAAATATATTGATTAAATTAATGACTATAGTGAGCCTTGTTTTTGCGACTTCATTTGGTTCTGGATGGCTTAGTTTTTAGGCTTTACCCTTCTCAGGGTTTAGAGAATATTCCCATTAATGAGTATTAGGTAGATTTTGATTGCAGGAACGGTTTTAGTAGTGTGCTAAGGCCGTTTCTGTAAAATGATACGCTATTGGCCTAGGGTTCTAATTGGGGTTTGAAGTCCAATGGTACGGAAACGTACGTTAGCGTCTAATGTCATTCGCTTTTGAATAAAATCAAGACATTTGTTCAATCGCAACAAGTATTTAACGCGAACATGAATTTACGTTAAATATTGAAACCATTGTCAGACGGCTGGTTTAGCGGCCTGAGTTGGCCTTTCTTGACCAGTTCCGACAATGTAAATGAGTAATGCCCCAGCACATTGATATGCCCATTGACCAATGGTGACAATCGCTTTTCGTCTTCAATGCAGATTTCTTGTGATTTTTTCAAATGATCCAACCCTGCTTGCATATATAGTGTTCCATAGTACGACGGCATTGGTTACCAACCCCAATGCGCCCAACTGGTCTTCCTGCCCTTCGCGGTAGCGCTTACGAATTTCTCCCCTTTGCCCATGGCAGATGACTCGGGCTACGGCATGTCGTCCTTCACCTCGGTTTAACTGTGTCAATATCCGGCGACGGTAGTCTTCATCATCAATATAATTCAGCAAGTACAAAGTCTGGTTGATGCGTCCCACTTCGATGATTGCTTGCGCCAGGCTGGAAGGCCGGTCACTTTTCAGCAATGACCGGATCAGTTCTGATGCTTGTATACTGCCTAATTTCAGCGACCCGGCAATCCTCAACATATCATCCCAGTGTTGTTCAATCTGATGGGTATTGATAATTCCCCGAGCCAGGTCATTGAGTAGGCCGTAATCTGCGCTTTTATCGATTCGCCAGAATACCGCTTCGCCTGCGTCCGCCAATCGGGGTGAAAACTGATAGCCGAGCAACCAGAATAATCCGAACACCATATGACTTGCACCGGCGGTATCGGTCATAATATCCGTAGGCCTTAACCCTGTTTGCTGTTCCAACAACCCTTCTAACACAAAGATAGAATCTCTCAGCGTTCCCGGAACCACGATGCCGTGGAATCCAGAGAATTGATCCGATAAAAAATTATACCAAGTGATACCTTTGCTGGCCGGAAAATATTTCCGGTTGGGTCCAGCATTAATCGTTCGGACTGGCGTCACAAAACGCATACCGTCGGCAGAAGCCACTTCACCGCCGCCCCATTTTTTAGCCAAGGCCAGCGTAGATTGATAATCAACCAATCGAGCATTCCCTCGAACCAGCGTCTCTGCCCGTAGGTGGTTTTGCTTGACCCAACTCAATCGGTGACGGGTCAATGCCGGAATCTGGTGTTTAATTAAGGGTTCCAGCCCAATATTGCAGGCTTCAGCGAGAAGCACCGCACATATACTGACCGACAGATCATCAGCACGAGCATTGGCTTCGCTCACATGGGTAAATTCATCAGTAAACCCTGTGTGGGCATGGATTTCTAATACCAACTCGGTCAGATCAACCTTCGGCAGCAGACCGGTTCGCAAACGATTTTTCTGGCCGATCCTTTTGGCATCTCCCGCAATCCCCGTGATCAGCAGGTCAAGGACATCCAACGCATCATCCAGGGCAATGGTTTCAAAGGACTTAACAAAAGCGACCAAGATAGCCGCCCGTTTGTCCTCTGTCATCCTTACTATTTTGGGCAAGGTGATGACACCCGCATGCCGGGCAAGGTTCTTCAACCGGACTGGCGGTATATGGGAAAAATCGATCTCGCCTATGCCCAATGCCTGTAATTCAAGATAGCGTTCCACAGATGCATTAAAAGCTGGGGCGCTTATGGTAACCGGGCCTTTCTGATAGCGGTCAAAGCGTGATGACCGCAACCCTTCAGGTACTTGGAGCAAAGTTTCCAGTTTGGCTTTTTGCTCACTTGTTGGTAAAGAAGATAACCGTTGCCATAGCCGGTTAACCGCCCGTTCTCGGATTTCAGAAATCAACCGTGATAAAGTCGATGCGCCTGGTAGCAATACCTTGTTTTGGCTCAGCCAAGCGGTAGCAAAGTCAAACATCAAGCTGGGTCTTTCATTGCTGATCCAGGCACGGGTATAGAGTAATCGGCTAAGGCGAAATGCCCAAGGTGGATCACTAAACTCGCGGTAGCCATAGTGTTCACGGATAAGCGCCGTATGTTCACGTTTGGTGGTATCCCGTTGGGCGTACGCTGCCAAAACAGTGGTATCCCCAATCCGAAAGCTGCCTAGCCACAAACGCTTGTACATTGGCAGGCACCAGCGTCAGATCGGAAAGGAAGCACCCTAAAAACCGGACAGATGTCAATTGCAACGCAAAGCCCAACCCAACCCAACC
>JAYTJI010000438.1:0-8188 GCA_043731245.1 Methylococcaceae bacterium
AACGGTTGCACCCTGCCCCAAGGGCCCGGATAACTTTATTTTCTCATCATCAGGCCGATGCGCCCAGTCTATACTGGCCGACCAGGAATCATTTTTTCCCGTTAATGCTAACCTGCCTTCAAAAGACCATCGTTCCAATTTGTAAAGCGATTCTCTGGCAGCCTTTGAATACTGGGTTTCCGGCTCTACAGGCGCGGTAGAACAGGCCGACAACAACGATATAATAAACAACCAACCTAGCCACCGTGCATTACTACTTAACATCACTATTTCGTGCCATGCAATATTCTTCGTTGAAAATCGAGCAGATATTCATCATTTGGCGCATCTTTAATGGCTTTATTAAACAACTCTTTCGCCTCATCTTTTCTATCCAAAGCCCACAATACCTCAGCAAGATGCGCCGCTATCTCGTTTTCCTTTTGCTTTTCATAGGCTTTCTGCAAATACTCCAGGGCTTTTTGGGTATTGCCTAATTTAAACTGTAGCCAGCCATAACTATCAATTATGACTGCTGAATCGGGAGCAAGCCTGAGTGCATTCTCAAGATATTTTTCTGCATCAGCATAGCGGCCGGGCTTATTCAGCAAGCTATACCCCAAAGCATTTAATGCCTCGACATTATCAGGCTCCGCTGCCAATATTTTCTTCAGATCCGCTTCCGCTATATCCAGCCTATCGACACGCTCCGCTATTAATGCACGGGTATATAAGAGCTCTTTTTGATCTGGAAAATCCACCAGTGCGTCAGTCAACAACTTAAATGCCTGCTGGTATTGCTTCTGTTGATTGTATAACTCTGCTTGCACCAACAAGAGCCGTAACTTTTGTTTTGGAAACTTCTCCTGCAAGAGACTTAATCGTGAACTGGCTTCATCAAATTGTTTATCTTTCGCCAGCAAAGAAATCGCTGAAATCGACGCATCAAAAACAACCGGACCTTCTGTTACTTTATCAAACCAGACCAGCGCTTTTTTTGAATGCCCCCGTTTTTCTTCTATTTTCCCTAAATATAAACTGGCCTGATACCGCCACTCAGGTTGTTCCAGCAGTTTTTTAAAAACATCTTCTGCCTGCTCATCTTGATCTAATTGCAAATACACCAATCCCTGCGCAAACTCACTTTCTATATCTTTAGGATCAGCCGCTATAATCTTCCGATAAACCTCAATGGCATCTTCGTAGTTCTCTGCTTTTATTAACACCTGCGCAAGCATTTTGTTAATTTTACTATTGCCCGGATATTTAAGAGACGCCTCTTTTAACAACGCTTTTGCTGTATTCAAATCCCCTGAAAATATAGCTATCTGAGCTTGAAAAATCAGCGCCTTATCCCAATCTGGCTGCACTTTCAAGGCTTGCTGTATTTTTGTTTCAGCAAGCGCTTTATCTTTCTTCTGCATCGCCAGCAATGACTGCATAAAATAAATCACGGCCTGATTTGGATGCTGTACTGACAAAGCCTCCAGAGCATCATAAACAACCGTTATTTTGCCTTCCTTTTGCAGTATGCTGCCCAGTTCAAGCAACGCATTTTCGAAGCCGGCAGGGTCATCGGTTAGTAACACGTTTAAGTGCTCAGCAGCCGCTTTTTTATTGTCAGCCCTTAATGCCGATAATGCAGCAATTTTTCTTGCCGTCTGGTTTTTGGCATCTTGCCGTAACCATAACGTCACCGCCTCATTGGTTTTATTGCTATCTTTTATGTAGATAGCTATCATTGCCGCCCTTTCAGCGAATTTTGGGTCATGAGTACGTTTGGCAGCTTCCATATAACCTTCCAGAGCAACATCATATTGTCCTCTTTGTCCGGCAAGCTCTGCCGTCAATACCATAAATAGCACGTCTGGATCAATTGAGGCTTTCGATCCTTTTTGTTGCGATTTTCCTTTAATTTCAGCGCTTTTATCAGGCGTGACGGATTCTTCTGAAGCACTCGGCTGTTCAGGTGAATTGGCGCAACTATTAAGTAAAACGAGGGTTATTACTGAAAGCAATCTAAAAATTAACACACACGATCCTATTTATTACTCAATATACAATGATAATAGATTATCAGAAAAACCCGTCTATTTTGACAGCTGATTTATTCCATTTGGATAAAATTATTATATTTCTTAAAATACAGCTACATAATATACTTGGGTTTCAACTAAAAGCCATGACGCTTAGGTGCAAGATACCAGACAAAAATTAAAAAAACATTATTTCGGCTCTTTCACTTTGCGCGTAACACTAAACTTACCTAACCATATAGATCATGACTTTTCTTGCTGTAGGGATAAATTATAACACCGCACCGGTTTCCATCAGGGAACGCCTGTCATTCCCTGCGGACAGACTGGAGTCATCGTTAAAAGAATTATGGCGGCTCAAAGAGATCAGTGAAGCCGCTATTCTTTCGACCTGTAACCGCACTGAGTTTTACTGCACATCAACTACCGCCAACCAGCAAATTCTGATTGATTGGGTTGCCCAAAACAAACAAATCAATGCCTCCGATTTTGCTCCCTACCTGTATTGCCACACAGACAGGTCTGTCTGTCGCCATATTTTTAGAGTCGCTTGCGGACTGGATTCCATGATTTTAGGCGAACCGCAAATTCTCGGGCAAATGAAAACAGCCTATCAGGCGGCGTATGATGCAGGCACTTTAGGTAAGCGTCTAGGCAAGCTTTTTCAGCATACTTTTACCGCCGCCAAAAAAGTACGTACAGATACCGCTATTGGCTCAAGTCCCGTATCGGTTGCCTTTGCTGCCGTACAACTGGCGCAGCAAATTTTCGATAAACTCAGTGAACAAACCGCTTTACTGATAGGCGCAGGTGAAACCATAGAGCTGACAGCACGGCATTTATCCCAGCAAGGCATAGGCCGTATTATAATCGCTAACCGCACTTACGATAAGGCGCACACTTTAGCCATGCAGTATAACGGCTATGCCATCACTTTATCCGAATTATCCACACATCTGGCTGAAGCGGACATTGTTATCTCATCAACGGCCAGTCAACTACCCATACTTGGCAAAGGCAGTGTTGAAAGTGCGCTTAAAAAGCGCAAGCATAAACCGATGTTCATGGTTGATCTCGCAGTACCGCGTGACATTGAGGAGGAAGTCGAACAGCTACGCGATGTTTATCTTTATACAGTAGACGACCTGCAACAAACGATAGATCAAAACATGAACTCGCGCAGGCTGGCGGCGGAACAAGCCGAAGAAATAATCGACACGCAGGTTGATTATTTTTTAGCCTGGTTACGCGCCCAAGGCGCACAATCCACGATCCAGGATTACCGCCATCAGGCCGAACAATCCCGCGATGAAGCTTTACAAAAAGCTCTGGCACTACTGAAAAACGGCGTTCCCGCCGAACAAGCCCTTAACCGGCTTGCTTACAGCCTGACTAACAAACTCATTCATACACCCAGCACTCAAATCAGAGCCGCCGCTGAAAACGAACGCCACGACTTGATTGCCGCTGCCCGCGAAATTTTTAATTTAACTAAATCTCAATGAAGCAATCCATACAACATAAGCTGGAAAGCCTGTGCGAACGTTATGACGAAATCGCCGCCTTACTTTCAGAACCTGAAGTACAAAGTAATCAAAACAAATTTCGCGCCCTGAGCCAGGAATATGCCCAAATTGCCCCCCTGGTGGCTTGTTACAAACGTTACGAGCAGACTCTAGCCGCCCTGGCTTCAGCGCAAGAAATGGCAACTGATAACGACCCTGAAATGCGTGAGCTGGCAAAAGAAGAAGTCAATGAGGCGCAAAACCAGCTCGATACCATCGATCACGAACTGTCTTTATTATTGCTGCCCAAAGACCCTAATGACAATCGCAACATATTCCTGGAAATTCGTGCAGGCACAGGCGGCGATGAAGCAGCACTGTTTTCGGGCGATTTAGCGCGTATGTACCAACGTTATGCAGAACGGCGCGGCTGGCAAACCGAAATTATCAACGAAAGTTTCGGTGACCACGGCGGCTATAAAGAAATCATTTTGCGTATTCTAGGGCGTGACGTGTATTCCCAATTAAAATTTGAATCCGGTGCGCATCGCGTACAACGTGTACCAGAAACCGAGTCACAAGGCCGCATTCATACCTCCGCCTGTACGGTTGCCATCATGCCCGAAGTGGAAGAAGTTGATGCCATTGATATTAATCCCGCTGATTTAAAAGTTGATACTTACCGCGCCTCCGGTGCAGGTGGGCAGCATATTAATAAAACCGAATCGGCAATCCGCATTACCCACGTTCCGACAGGTACGGTGGTCGAATGCCAGGATGAACGCTCACAGCACAAAAACCGTGCGCGGGCCATGTCGTTATTGGCTTCGCGTTTGTTATCCGCCGAACAAGAAAAGCATCATGCAGAACAATCCTTAACCCGTAAATTACAAGTCGGTAGCGGCGACCGTTCCGAACGCATCCGCACTTATAACTACCCGCAAGGGCGTTTAACCGATCATCGTATCAACTTAACCCTGTATAAGCTGGATGACATCATGCAAGGCGGCCTGGAACACGTCATTAATCCGTTGATTAGTGAACATCAAGCGGAATTGTTGACACAGTTGGGGGATGATTAATTTTTCCGTGTAGATAAAATCTTCCACCCATCTGCGTAAAGATGGGTTCAACCGCCCTCAAGTATTTCTACACTAAGCACCATCATCCAGGTAATTGACTGCCAATTTTGCACCAGCGGGGAAGTTCGCGCCCAATCGGACTCGTAAAGGACATAGTGTTGAAAACATGGCTGTTATCCGGCATATTGCGCTGAATCTGATCAAGACTGAAAAAAGTCTAAGGTTGGCGTCAAGATCAAGCGATTAAAGGCTCGGATGGGACAATGATTATTTGCTCCGCATCCTCGGAGTAATTTAAGCGCAATTGTCCTGAATGAAGCAGGCTATCCCATTGCAATGAACATGAATATGGTTAAAGGCTTTCGGCTGACAGAAATAGCACGCTGGGCAAAACAGCATTTACAATCAAACAGCACAGTCATTTCGGACGGGTTGCCTTGTTTTTCAGTCGTTACAGGGGGGGGTGCAGCCATATCAGCATGTCACCGGTGGTGGGGCATAACGTGTCACCAAAGAGGAATTTACCTGGCTCAACACCTTGATAGGCAGTGCGAAAAACGCCATCACGGACACTTCCCATGCGATAAATCTCAAACATTTACCGAGTTATCTTGCCGAATTCTGCTACCGGCATAACCGGAGGCTTCAACAGGAAGGCATGTTGCCCCGCTTTGCTTATGTGATTGTGAGCCCCCTTATAACTAGGCCGACTTTTGAAATTAGCTGAGGTTTATGGGTAATCAGGTAGGTTTTTGCGGCATTAATTTGTCAACCTTAGCGATTCAGGATTGACATTTGGATGTTCCACAGTCAAAGTCGGCCTGCGAGTCCTTAGCCGTCCGTCCGGCCAGCAATATTCCCAAGAGCAAGATGCCGCCAAAGAAATAATGAGAAATAAAAACCTTCGAATACCAATATTTCAGAATCGGATGATGAGCCATTCTCATGGGTGATATGACTGGTGCCGATGTCAGCACCATGCTAAACAGCATTAGGTTGAACCAGGTTCCTTTCTTGGGGATCGCCAACCGATCCGTGATATACAAAGAATAAGGAATAAGCAGCAAAAGATAATAATGGCTCCATGAGATCGGCGCGATGATTATCGCCAGACAAAGTATAATCGATAGTTCCAGGTTCTGCTCTTCCGGAGTGCGGGGTGCGCCCGCACGCAAAAATACCACAGTCACCAAACCGACGAGCAATCCAAGCAGCGCATGTCTGGCGATTCCAAATTGCCAATTAACCTCTTGAGCTGACCAAAGGCTGAGATCCGGATTTAGCAGCAAGCGTGCCAGAAAACCGTTAGGCGACTGATTGTTGTAGCCGCTCAGCGGTTTGCTGCCTAATTGATTTAAATGCTCCAGCCACTCAACGTGTAAACCGATGCCAAACAAGTATAACGATAGCCCAAAAATAACGGCCAGGGTCATTACCAGTCCCACCAATACCTTCCACCTTTTTCTGGCGACAAAATATATTCCGAAGAGCAGCAGGAAGGGCTTGGTTAACACGGATACCGCCAATATTGCACCCATGCCGAAATCGCGCCTCGTTTGCGACCAGTAAAAAATAGCCAGAAGCGGCAAAAGTAAAAAATGGGTCACATTGCCCAGGGTAAGGCTGTAGGGGAGGGGGCCGGAGACCATAAAAAGCAGAGTAATGGATAATTTCTGTTGATAGGTGCACCCTTTGGACAGGAAATGTCCGGCTAATAAAATTGCCGACAAACCCAGGAATGAAAATACAATAAAGGCCTGTATTTTCGTCAGGGCGGCGAAAGGCAAAAAAAGCAGGGCGAAAATAGGAATGTTGACATACCCGCCAACCGCTGTAGGCGTTTCACGAGAGTATAGTTCGGATGACGCACCATTGAAAACCATGACTCCGGCACTATAATAACCGTTAATGAAATCCCATGCTTTTATGTAGCTGTCTGACATGCCGAAATATAAATTCATTACCACAATCAAAAATGCCGGCGTTCCATAAATCAGCCAGGTTATCCATCGGTCATATCTGAGTTCCCGCAATTTCCAGTGTAGTCCAAGCATCAACAAGATTACTAGGGCGAAAACGATGTAGTACTGCATAATGTATCCCTTAAATTATATAGGCTTTCAGAAAAATAATTTCCCAAAAAATAAAAACTCCTTTGAAGATATACTTAACTAAAGTTTCGGAGTTAAAATATACAAACAAGCTATTGATAAATAAAGAAATAAGCGCCATAAAAGGGTATAATAACGGTTAGTTGAAGACTGTATTTTACTCGAATAGGACGCCCAGATGAATCGTGCCACAAAAATCATAAAACTACCAGCATTAACCGTCGATCTTCCAGGGCAATCGCGCTTAAAAATGCTTGAAAATAGAATTTAGATGAGGTATTTAGTCTATCATTTTGATTTTCAATGACAGCAAAGCCAACTCCTTCTATTATCCATCACTTTTCAAGCATTGAAGACCCCAGAGTAAACAGGCAAAAGAAGCATCAACTGCAAGATATTTTCTTTATCAGAATCTGCGCTATGATTTGCGGAGCCGATAACTGGGTTGCAATTGAAGAATTCGGACAAGCCAAAGAGCAATGGTTCACTGAATTGCTTGGCTTAAAATATGGCATACCCTCGCACGACACCTTCGGTGCAGTTTATGAAGCCATTGATACCGACCAGTTTAGCGTCTGTTTTTCCCGTTGGGTTGCTGATTTAGCCAACATAACCGAAGGTGAGGTTATTGCAATTGATGGCAAGTGCTTAAGGCGCAGCATCGAGACAAGGCCTCAAAAAAAGCAGCCATATATATGGTCAGCGCTTGGGCACAACAAAATAATCTGGTCTTAGGTCAGGTTAAAGCCGATGATAAATCGAATGAAATCACCGCCATTCCCAAGTTACTTTCAAGGCTTGATATCACGGGGGCAGTGATTACTATCGATGCGATGGGTTGTCAAAAGAACACGCCGAAACCAAATTAGACAACAAGGCGGTGACTATGTGTTTAGCCTGAAAGGCAATCAGGGCAATCTACATGACGATGTTAAAACATTTTTCACTTCGTCGTTATCTCCGGCCGTTGCCTCTGTTAGCTATGATGGCGGCCATGGTCGAATTGAAACGCGCACCATTCGTGCAACCGCCGATATTGCCTGGCTGCAAGAGCGACATAACTGGAACAGCCTGCAAAGCATTATCGCCGTCTGTCAATGGCCAAAAGAGAAATTGGCGATAAGGTTACTGAAGAAACACGCTATTTCATCAGCAGTCTTGATGCGAATGATCCGAAACAATTGGAGCGCGTGGTGCGCGCGCATTGGGCTATAGAAAGCAATCTTCACTGGGTTCTTGATATCGCTTTTGAGAAGATAGTAATCGAACTCGTAAAGGGCATAGTGCTGCGAACTTGGCTGTTATCCGGCACATTGCCCTGAATCTGATCAAGGCCGAAAAAACATCTAAGGTCGGCGTCAAGATTAAGCGATTAAAGGCCGGATGGGATAATGATTATTTACTGCGCATACTTGGGCTAATTTAAGCGCGATTGCCCTGGGCGATCACCTTTTATCCAGAATCGTTAATCCATC
>JAYTJI010000439.1:0-1473 GCA_043731245.1 Methylococcaceae bacterium
CAAGAACTTTTTCAGCTGCCGGTATTGATAATAAGCAGTTTTGCCTAACTTCCAGGTTAATTTTATCATTGCCCAGTGCATAGCTGACTTGTTCTGTCAGCGTGATTAACAAATCATTGATTAATACGTCCTCCTCAGGTAACGGCGATGACTCTTCCCTGGCTAACAATAATAACGTATCGATCAAACCCTCCATATCGCGCAGCGTATTGTCTATCATCGCTATAGACTGGTTTTCATTTGGCTCAAAGTCCTTGCGTTTTTGTAGCAATGCCAGCGAACTTTTGATGACTGCCAGCGGGGTTCTCAACTCGTGACTGGCATCACGGGTAAAATTCTTTTCACGCTTGATAAATTGCTCCAGTCGTTCGGTAAAGTGATCCAGAGCATCAATGAGTTTGAGAACATCACTATCGGAAGTTTGTCGTAAATCATTCAAATCAAGCTGAGCCAGACTTTGGTTACGGAAATCAAATTGTTCAACAACTTGAGCCAGTTTTATCATCGGGGAAATGGCATTTCTCGATTGCCGATACGACAACCAGGCGAATAGATAAATCAGGAGCAATACCAAACTAAGGGGAACCACGCCAAAATAAAAGGCTAAAGCGGCGACTTGTTCTTCATCAAAAACCAGATATAACCGGGCATTGCCTTGATCTTCGATATAGACAATCGGTTTACGTCCATTGAATTCAGTACGAAAATATCCTGACTTTAGGTGTTGCAATGGCTTGGGAACTAAGGCGGCATTATCACCGACGGCAAGGTAACCCTTTAAATTTAAAGTGTCAGGCTTTGGGAAGTTGGGATCTTGCCGGTACAGCTTCCAGAAATGCGCTGCCTCACCGACTAATGCCTGACGAACCAACACTTTTTCGACAATTTTTTCTGCCGAAAAAACGCCCAACAAGGTTGCCAAACTAATCAACAAAATTTGCAGTAAAAATGCCTTGATGAGTTTGTAATGCAACCCTTGCTGTTTCATCTTTTAGTTTATTACTGCGGCTTAGTGAAAAGATAATGCGCCACCAGCCATTCATTACCCTGACTGTAACCAAATAATTCTGCACAAGACATAAAAAAAATACGCCAGCGTTGCAGCCAAAGATTAGCCTGTTTTTTACCGTAAGTTTCGGTGAACAGTCGAATAATTTCATGACTATTCTTATCCATATTGTTCAACCAGGCTTCTGCCGTTTTTTGATAATGGCTACCTGATAAATCCCACTGGCATTGCAATTGTAAATGTTTTTGAAAGTGCAATAAGGTATCACGGGCCGGCATCAGGCCGCCGGTAAAAAAATAACGCCCCATCCAGTTATCGTCACCCTGCGTTTCAAAAGGGTAAGCCAGATAGCGATGACAAAAAATATGCACAAACAACTTACCTTCAGGTTTTAGCCACAGAGCCACTTTATTCAACAGGCTGTCATAATTACGCATGTGTTCAAACATTTCTACAGAAACAAT
>JAYTJI010000440.1:0-3789 GCA_043731245.1 Methylococcaceae bacterium
GTGAAGCCTATCCTGGGGACGTGTTCTATTTGCATTCCCGTTTGCTGGAAAGAGCGTCGCGCATTAATGCGGCCGAAGTTGAAAAACTGACCGGCGGCAAAGTAAAAGGTAAAACCGGTTCATTGACCGCATTGCCAATTATTGAAACCCAAGGCGGTGACGTATCGGCTTTCGTACCGACTAACGTGATTTCGATTACCGACGGTCAGATCTTCCTGGAAAGCAATTTGTTTAACGCCGGCATACGTCCTGCGGTGAATGCCGGTTTATCGGTATCCCGTGTAGGCGGGGCAGCGCAAACCAAGATCATCAAGAAACTGGGTGGCGGTATACGTCTCGATTTGGCGCAATACCGTGAGTTGGCGGCATTCGCACAGTTTGCATCCGACCTGGATGAAAACACTCGCAAACAGATTGAACGCGGTCAGCGTGTTACTGAGTTGATGAAACAGAATCAATATTCGCCGATGTCGATAGCGGAAATGGCTATTTCATTGTTTGCTGCGAATGAAGGCTTCCTGGATAACTTGGAAATCAACAAGGTACTGGATTTTGAGGCTGCCTTACAGTCGTACATGACCTCAGAGCATTCTGAATTAATGAACAACATTAATGCAACTGGCGATTTTAGTAATGAAATCAGCAGTGGTTTAAAAGCTGCTATCGAAACTTTCGTTAAAACTCATAGCTGGTAAAAGGGTCTTCACATGGCTGTTGGCAAAGAAGTACGCACAAAGATCGGGAGTATCAAGAATACTCAAAAGATCACTCGCGCAATGGAGATGGTTGCTGCGAGTAAAATGCGTAAAACAAAAGACAGAATGCAGGCAACACGACCCTATTCTAAAAGGATCGGCAAAATCATTAAGCATTTGGCGCAAGCCAATCCGGAGTATAAACACCCTTATTTGATTGCACGAGATGTTAAGCGTGTGGGGATTATTGTGGTGAGTTCGGATAGAGGTTTGTGCGGTGGGTTGAATTCAAATTTATTCAGAAAAACACTAACTCATTTAATGGACTGGGATAAGGCCAATATTGAAGTAGATGTCTGTACAATTGGTACAAAAGCCTCCGGTTTTTTTAGCAACCTGAAAGTCAATTTTGTCGGTCAAGTTACTAAATTGGGTGACGCTCCGCACCCGCAGGACATATTCGGCGTCATAAAAATTATGCTTGATGCTTATGAGGCAGGTAGAATCGATCAATTGTATATAGTAAGCAATGAATTTGTGAACACTATGACTCAGCGGCCAACTGTTGAACAGTTACTTCCGGTATGGGCTTGTGAGCTTGACGAAAATCTGACGGGTCATTGGGATTATATCTATGAGCCTGATGCGAAAGACGTTTTGGATCATCTATTGACTCGTTTTATCGAATCCAAAGTTTACCAGGGTCTGGTGGAAAATAATGCCTGTGAGCAGGCCGCCAGAATGGTGGCTATGAAGAGCGCTTCGGATAATGCCGGAAACCTTATCAAAGAGTTACAGTTGGTTTACAACAAAGCCAGACAAGCCGCTATCACTCAGGAAATTTCAGAAATTGTTGCCGGTGCCGCAGCTGTTTAATTACTTCGACTTCGCTCAGTACAAGCCTTACGTTGTGCTTGATCATAGCCTGTGCTAAACCTGTGCTGAGCGGAGCCGAAGCAAAAAATGACACAACACTTTAGAGGACAACTCAATGAGTTCGGGTAAAATCGTTCAAATTATCGGTGCGGTCGTTGACGTGGAATTTTCACGCGAAGACCTGCCAAAAGTATATGATGCCTTAAATGTAGAAGGCAAAGATCTGGTATTGGAAGTACAGCAGCAATTAGGTGATGGCGTTGTCAGAACCATTGCTATGGGTAGCACCGATGGTTTAAGCAGAGGCCTGCTTGTTGATAATACTAATGCACCTATTTCTGTACCCGTAGGCAAAGAAACCTTGGGTCGTATTATGAACGTCTTAGGTCAGCCCATTGACGAAAAAGGCCCTATTGGTGAAAAAGTAAAATGGGGCATCCATCGTGAAGCGCCAAGTTATGCAGAACAAGCAGCCGCTAACGAATTATTGGAAACCGGTATTAAAGTTATCGACTTAGTCTGCCCCTTTACCAAAGGCGGTAAAGTCGGCTTATTCGGTGGTGCCGGTGTTGGTAAAACCGTCAACATGATGGAACTGATTCGTAATATTGCTATTGAACACAGTGGTTACTCTGTATTTGCAGGCGTGGGAGAACGTACTCGTGAAGGAAATGATTTCTATCACGAAATGACCGATTCAAATGTAATCGACAAAGTATCGTTGGTTTACGGACAAATGAATGAGCCACCCGGAAACAGATTGCGCGTTGCCTTGACCGGTTTAACGATGGCGGAATATTTCCGTGATGAAGGTCGTGATGTTTTATTCTTCGTGGATAATATTTACCGGTATACTCTCGCAGGTACTGAGGTATCGGCGCTGTTGGGCCGTATGCCCTCAGCTGTTGGTTATCAGCCTACACTGGCTGAGGAAATGGGGGTTTTACAAGAACGTATTACCTCAACAAAAACCGGTTCCATTACTTCTATTCAAGCAGTTTATGTACCTGCAGATGACTTGACCGATCCGTCGCCTGCAACCACTTTTGCTCACTTGGATGCGACGGTGGTTTTGTCCCGTCAAATTGCTGAGTTAGGTATATATCCTGCTATTGATCCACTGGATTCAACCAGTCGTCAGCTTGATCCGTTAGTCATCGGGCAAGAACACTATGATGTAGCACGTAAAGTTCAAGGTATCTTGCAACGATATAAAGAATTGCGCGATATTATCGCCATTCTGGGTATGGATGAATTATCTGAAGAAGATAAATTGACGGTGGCAAGAGCACGTAAAATGCAACGATTCTTATCGCAGCCTTTCTTTGTTGCGGAAGTTTTTACGGGTTCGCCAGGTAAATATGTGTCCCTGAAAGATACTATTGCCGGCTTTAAAGGCATTATTTCAGGTGAATACGATAGTATTCCTGAGCAAGCATTTTATATGGTAGGTACTATCGAGGAAGTCCTCGAGAAAGCAAAGACCTTAAAAGGCTAATGAATGTTTCTCTCTGCCTTGTTGCGGAGAGAAAATTGAAACAGGTGAAAAAATGACCATGACCGTACATGTAGACATTGTAAGTGCAGAAAAAGAGATTTTCTCCGGGTTGGCAGAAATGGTATTTGCTCCCGCTGAACTTGGCGAAGTGGGTATTTCGCCTCGGCATGCTCCGTTAATAACAAAACTTAATCCTGGTGAAGTTCGGGTAAAGGTGAGTGAAACTGAAAGTTATCCGTTCTATATATCGGGCGGACTTTTAGAGGTACAGCCTCATCTGGTTACCATCTTGGCCGATACGGCGGTTAGAGCAAAAGATATTGACGAAGCGGCCGCATTGGATGCTAAAGCGAAAGCAGAAGAAGCTCTGGCAGATGAATCGGGTAAAATTGATTACGCAACAGCTCAGTCGCAATTAGCACAAGCTGTTATGCAATTAAGAACCCTGGACAGACTTAGAAAGCGCGGTGGATAGAAACTAACACTTGTGTAACTACGCCCTTTTCAAAAGCTCGATACCGTCTAAACGCTATCGGGCTTTTTTTGTTTAACAGGACATCAAATGAAAATTACGACCATTATTCTTGCAGCGGGTAAAGGCACTCGTATGCGTTCTGAATTACCCAAGATTTTGCATAAAATCGCCAATAGACCGTTACTACAGCATGTTTATGACATGAGCCGCCAGCTGAGTAACAATGCTATAAAAATTGTTTATGG
>JAYTJI010000441.1:0-3824 GCA_043731245.1 Methylococcaceae bacterium
AAGATTGGCTACCACCATAAACGCAAACCAGAAAATCACAATACTACTTGCCGCCAACACCGCTAACGGCAAACTTTTATTGATTGCCCAGTAAAAGCCTACCGGATTTTCTGCCGAAGACTTGAGGTCGATGTATTTGGCAACGCCTATGCCAACAAATAAAGACGTCACAGAAAGCAAAATACCCAGTGCCAGGGAAACGCGTCCAAGCGTCATAAGAACACCGACAAACACTGTGTATCCCGCCCAAACCCAAGGCCCGCGACTAACAAACAGCAATGATTGCTTGAGCCAGTCACTAAACTTTGCTTTTTTCACGCTGAAATCCTTGAAATGCCGACAGCTTTACGTAATTCCTTGATAAAAGGCACACTGACTGCCCGCGCTTTTAGCGCCCCTTCCTGCAATTGTTCTTCAATATGATCAGGCGCTTGCATTAAAGCTTCGTAGCGCTCTCTTGCCGGAGTAATGTGATCATTAATGTGCGCAAACAGCACCCGTTTCATTTCACCCCAGGCAATACCTTCCGCATAACGTTGACGTATTTCATGCACTTCATCTCCTGTAGCAAACGCCTTGTATATGCTAAATAACGTACAGCCATCCGGGTCTTTTGGCTCGCCCGGCTCTAAAGAATTGGTTTTGATTTTATTAATCAGCTTTCTTAATTTTTTCTCGGGTTCGAATAAAGGAATCGTATTGTTATAGCTTTTGCTCATTTTGCGGCCATCCAGACCGGATAAAGTCGCGCCATGCTCATCAATCACAGCCTCGGGCAAGACAAAATGTTCGCCATAAATGTGATTAAATCGCCCCGCAATATCCCTGGCCATTTCAATATGCTGAACCTGGTCTTTACCTACCGGCACTTTATTGGCATTAAACATGAGAATATCGGCCGCCATCAGTATCGGGTAACTGAACAAACCCATGGTAATCCCTTTATCGGGATCGTTCTCGCCGCTTTGTTCATTGTCAGCAACCGCCGCTTTATAGGCATGTGCCCTATTCATCAAGCCTTTGGACGCGACACAGGTCAACATCCACGTCAGTTCCATAATTTCCGGGACATCCGACTGCCGGTAAAAAACCGCATTTGCAGTATCCAGCCCCAAAGCCAGCCAGGTCGCCGCAATTTCCAGACTGGACTGCCTGACCCGTTCCGGCTCCTGACATTTAATCAACGCATGATAGTCTGCGAGAAAATAAAACGGCGCGGCATTTTCATCTTTACTGGCCGCAATGGCTGGCCTGATAGCGCCGGCATAATTACCCAAATGCGGCGTGCCCGTGGTAGTAATACCTGTTAAAACAATTGCTTTAGTCATGTGTTCTGTTTGTTTTTAGCTTAATGTGGGTGAAATTTTACATAAATTCAGTTTAATATCCAGCAGGATCGGATTATCTGAATCCTGTTGTAACCGTTTGCTCATTGTACTTTGGTATACTGTATTTTACCGATAAAGCAATTCTCAGTTTGAGATAATCTCCCCCTCTTTAGCGTCTGTATTGATATGATCCTCAAATGCTCCCACGGCATATCAAGCTTTCAATGGTTGGCCAAACAAGCGCATAAATACAAATTGATTAAACTCTGATAGGGTAGTCTTGCTTCATTATATGTAAGCGTTCACCCCCCCTAGTAAATTTGGTGTATTTCGGAGTGCAAACCTAGGTTTGTACTCCACTACAAGTCTGACTAATCAATGTGGGAGAGATGAACGCTTACTATCAGACAGTTCTTTGAAATTCTCAATAACATCAGACTCCATGCGAAAAGTTTCCAACTTACTATGACTGCAAACCTCAATACTGACACCCTCCGCAAACGCGCCGCCGCATTTGCCAAAGACTTCTCAAAATCCACCTATGAAATGGGCGAGGCGCAGGATTTTATCCGGGGTCTCTGTCATATCTTCGACTTGAACCACCGGCGCGCCGTTCGTTTTGAAGAGCGGGTAACAAAACTGGGCGGCAAGCGTGGACGGATAGACGGGTTTTTCCCAGGCTTGCTGCTGGTGGAAATGAAATCGACCGGTGCAGACCTGGATAAAGCCTACCTCCAGGCGACCGAGTATTTCCCCGGACTCAAGGACGAGGAAATGCCACGCTGCGTGTTGGTTAGCGATTTTGCCAACCTGCACTTGTATAACCTGGAAAGCAAGGAGCCGCCGCTTAAAATAAAACTTGCCGAGTTTCCGCAAGCGATAGCCCACTTTAAATTTATTGCGGGCTATGAAACCATCGCTGTCCGGCAACAAGCCGCCATCAACCAACGCGCCGCCGAAAAAATGGCCGGGCTGCACGATGTCATCAAAGCCACCGGCTATATGGGTAAAGATCTGGAAACCTATCTGGTGCGCCTGCTGTTTTGCCTGTTTGCCGAAGACACCGGCCTGTTTGATCGTAAGGACATTTTTCTCGAGTACCTCATCAACCATACCAAAGCCGATGGTTCTGATTTACACGGGGCGTTGACGTCACTCTTTGACACCCTGAACCGCGCCAGGGAAAATCGCCCAAAAAACCTGCCGGAACAGCTGGCCGAATTTCCCCATGTCAACGGGGCCTTGTTCAAAGACAACCTGGCGCCCTGTTATTTCGACGAAGCCGGAAGACTTACCCTGATTGAATGCGCCCGACTGGACTGGAGCGAAATCAGCCCCGCTATTTTCGGTTCCCTGTTTCAGGCGATCATGCACTTTGACGATGAAGCCGCCACCGGCAAAACCAAAAAACGCCGCGAGTTTGGCGCGCACTACACCAGCGAGGAAAATATCCTCAAAGTGATACGCCCGTTGTTTCTGGATGATCTTTATGCCAGGTTTAAAAAATGCGGCCGTAATAAAAAAGAGCTGGCCGCCTTTCATAAATACCTGTCCGAGCTTAACTTTTTTGACCCGGCCTGCGGCTGTGGCAACTTCCTGGTCATCGCCTACCGTGAGCTGCGTTTGCTGGAGCTGGAAGTGATAGACGCCATCTGGGGCAATACCGTCAGCAATCAACTCGACATTGACACCATTATTCTCTGCAACGTGCATCAGTTCCACGGCATCGAAATAGACGACAGCGCCGCGCAAATCGCCACCGTCGCTTTATGGTTGACCGACCATCAAATGAACCTGAAAGTGCAGCATTTCGGACTGTATTACCAGCGCATTCCGCTGGTAAAGAAAGCCAATATCGTTTGCGCCAATGCCTTGCGAACAAATTGGGCGGACGTGCTGCCGCCGGATCAATGCAGTTTTGTGATGGGCAATCCGCCGTTTGTGGGTTACAGCTATCAAACCAGGGATCAGAAAGCTGATCTTGCCGAAGTGTTTAAGAGCATGAACGGCGCGGGTGTCTTGGATTTGGTGGCAGCCTGGCATATCACAGCGGCGCGTTACATTCAGGCCAATCCGTCAATTCCAGTGGCATTTGTATCTACCAACAGCCTGACTCAAGGCGAACAGGTGGCAATATTGTGGACAGAACTCCTGAAACTTAATATCAAACTGCATTTTGCCCACCGCACTTTTCGCTGGAGCAACGAAGGTAAAGGTATTGCCGCCGTGCATTGCGTGATTATGGGGTTTGCTGTTGTGGGAGAGGCTTTAGCCTCGACAGTCGAGGCTAAAGCCTCTCCCACAACAGTAGCTCCCACAAATAAATTCGCCCCTACAGTTTGCCGTTTGTTCGATTACGGCGACGACATCGCAGGCGAGCCGATTGAAATCCAGGCAAAACAAATTAACCCGTATTTAGTCGATGCGCCGACGGTGCTGATTGAAAAACGTCGAAAACCGTTGTGTGTGGGGGTTCCCGAAATGACAAAAGGGAGC
>JAYTJI010000442.1:0-2712 GCA_043731245.1 Methylococcaceae bacterium
GTTTGTGATGTAGGCGGCGGCACTACTGATTTAACACTGATTAAAGTAGAGGAGGGCGAGCAAGAGCCTAAATTGACCCGCATCGGTGTCGGCGATCACTTAATGCTGGGCGGCGATAATATTGATCTTGCGCTGGCGCATTTGGCGGAAAGTCGCTTGACCGACGGTGAAAAACGCCTGTCCGCTGCCGACTTATCGCAACTACTTGAGCAATGCCGTCTTGCTAAAGAGCGCCTGCTGGCTGAGGATGCCCCGGAGCATACTACAGTCACCTTATTAGGCGGTGGTTCCAGACTGATAGGTAGCTCCCGCTCAGTGGTATTGACGCGAGAAGAAGTCAGAGCCCTTGCGCTGGATGGGTTTTTTCCGTTATCAAGGCTGGATGAATTGCCTGACAGAAAGCGCAGTGGTGTGGTTGAGTTTGGACTGCCTTATGCTGCGGAACCTGCGATAAGCAAGCATATCGCTGCGTTTTTAAAGGTGCATGCAACCGCTTCCAGTGAGGCGTTAAAAGGCGAAGGTACAGTACCCGATGCGTTATTGCTTAACGGCGGCGTGTTCCGAAGTCAGCCGATTACCCGGCGACTGGTTAGCTTGCTTAATTCATGGAGTACCAAGCTGCCTGTTTTGCTGGAAAATAAATACCCTGAACTGTCTGTTGCTTTTGGTGCGGTAAGTTATGCCATCGCCAGGCGTGATAAGAAGCTGAGAATTGGCGGCGGCGCGGCACGTAGTTATTTTCTGCTGGTCGATACCGATAATTCAACAGAGCAACAAGGTATCTGTATTTTGCCCAGAGGCAGTGAAGAGGGCGATGAAGTCATTTTAAAAGATCGGCATTTTGCACTGCGCTTGGGGTTGCCGGTACGATTTCACCTGGCCTCAACGACAGGTGATGCCGAATTCAAACCTGGCGATATAACCGAAATAACAGATTTGTTTCATTCCTTACCACCGCTGGCGGTCGCTTTTGAGGGCGATGAGAGCAAGCCGAATGCAGAAGCGATAGTTCAGTTGGTCGTCACGCAAACAGAAGTGGGTACACTTAAAATTCAATGCGTTGCCGTTGAAAACAGCGATCAACGCTGGGATGTTGAATTCCAAATCAGAAAAAAGGGTGTAACGGGATTACAAAAGGATGCGGGATTGCCGCCCCAATTTAATGGCGCTGTAGAAAAGATACAAAATATTTTTGGTTCAAAATCCAGGCATATAGATCCTAAAGCTGTAAAAAACCTGCGTGCTGATTTGGAAAAGCAGCTGGGATGCGCACGCACTGAATGGGCAACGCCGCTATTAAGGGCGATGTTTACTATCTTACTGGAAGGGGCTAAATTTCATCGTCGCTCAGAGAACCATGAAAGAGTCTGGTTGAGCCTGACCGGGTTTTGTTTGCGCCCCGGTTTTGGTTATCCGTTGGATGATTGGCGCGTTGAACAACTTTGGAAGCTCTATCCACAAAGTATACAGTTTGTTAATGAAACCCAAAACTGGACAGAATGGTGGACATTGTGGCGGCGTATTGCAGGTGGTTTGACGGTATCTGCGCAGGAACAGATTTTTGCTGATATTGCCAAATTTATAAACCCCGCCGCTGCAAGACAGCCCGGCGTTGCCAAACAAATCAAAAATCGCGGCTATGATGATATGGTGCGTCTTGTCGCTGTACTGGAACGATTGCCTGTCGAAAAAAAGATACAACTGGGTGAATGGCTGTTGAAGCGCTTGCAAAAAGCTGCTGAACCCAGCCAAACCTGGTGGGCGGTCGGGCGGATCGGTGCGCGAATGCCATTTCATGGTAGTAGCCATAATGTTATTCCTGCTGATATTGTCTGTGAATGGCTGGTTCAGATTTTGCGTGAAGATTGGAAGAAAAACCCTCATGCAGGATTTGCCGCTACGCTGATTGCACGTATGAGTGGCGACCGGGCGCGGGACATTGATGAATCTGTACGCCTCCAAATCGTAGCAAAACTTAAACTGAGTAAAGCGCCGTCATCCTGGATAGATATGGTCGAGCATGTTAAAGAACTGGATGAAAAAGAAGAAAAACAGATTTTTGGTGAAGCATTGCCGCCAGGATTAAAATTAATTAATAACGCTACCTAAGTTAGAAAATAGCACACAGATTTCACTGATGAGGCGCATGAACACGGGTAAAAAGAAATATAAAATCCGTTTTAATTTGTTTAATCAATCAGTGTTAAAAAACTTGAACCACTATTAGCAGGAATCACGGGGGAACGCAATGTCAACGTATATGTTCATTACGAAAGAAGAGTCTAAACCTGAACTTGTGGAGTCTGATAACAATGTAAGCTGGTGGAGCTGTAGCAAAACTACTCGCTCGGGAGATACTGCTCTTGTTTATGTTGCTGGCATCGGCGTTCGCTTTGAGTGGCGTGTTCTATCTGACGCAGTAAAAAATGAGAAATGGCGCTATGTTTGTGATGTTGAGTTTGCCAAATCATTTGAACCACCAATCACTATCCAAAAACTGCGTAGCGCAGTTACGCGAGAAGAGTGGAAACCGCCACATCTGAACTTTCGAGGCTTCAAATCCATCGTCATTCCTGATGATGTTCTGATAACGATACGCACACTACGGCAAAACGTTGTCTACTCACTTAAAGACGCAGAACAAGACTTTGCTGGAGAAGTTGCTCAGTCGTTACAGCTTTCGGCGGTTCAGAGGCGTAGTCGCCTGAAAAC
>JAYTJI010000443.1:0-1988 GCA_043731245.1 Methylococcaceae bacterium
GACATTAACGATCTGAAAGAAGACCTCTCGTCTGTGTATGAAAATATGGAAATCATTATTACCGCTCCCATAAACAAACCGATAAACAGCTCTATCGTAGCTCAAGTCAAAGCAGAAGCCGATCGCTATAAGCTGGGCTGTGTAATTATCAACGATCGACCTGAGAAAACAGCAGAATACATCCATAAAAAAGTTGCTGGTTATTAATTGTTTAGCCTGTAAACCAACCTAATATCAAAATATAGGGTATCGTCAAGCCACTCTGAAAGCGGGTTGATAAAGTCCGTCAAATGACATAATAACAAAATTAAAACAATGGCTTGATAGCCGTATGGCGAGTGAATTAATTGGATTCGCCGTGAGGTTTTATGTTGGGCGGCATGCCTGGAAATGGTGCATTGTTTGGCATGGCGCTTTGCTCGCACGAAACCGCCGGTGTTGCAGTGCTGTTTAATTTCAAGCTAGGTAGGTTCGAGTGGGTAAACAACTTTAATAGTTGCTCATGGCTTGCATCTGAAATGGATAGGGAGAAAAACGGTGCCCAACCACTTGACTGATTTTAATATAGAATTAATTCGCATTTAAGGGAAAAGGAATGGGTTCAAACGAGAGTATTCAGGATTTGCGCATCAGCTTGTATCCACCTGTTAGCGAGCGCAGCCAGGCTTTGCTGGAGCTGGTTGCTTCGGGTCGAGGCTCTTTAGACTTTGTCCTGGGCGATGCTGAGCGCAGAATTCGTTTGCTGACGCATGGGCTGGATTGGAGTAGGGTGGTAGTGGCCTGGCGGCAAGGGCAGCCGGTAGGCTATGCACAGATGCGTTTTGCGGGGCGCGGCCCTTATCGTCCTGGCTGGCGAGCCTACATGGACGAATATGGTTGGCTACACGGCGCATGGGCAGGGTTTATATTTCATGCCGCAGAATTGTGGAGATGGCGCAGCCCCTTTTATTTCTATGGACTCAAAGTTTTGCCACAAGAACGGGGTCAAGGCATTGGCGAGGCCTTGATCAAGGCTGTTTTGGAACACGCGTACCTATGCGGCTATAACAGTGTGGAGCTTGATGTCGGCCCCAACTTTGAGGGCGCTAAACGATTGTATGAGCGCTGTGGTTTCTCGGAGGTCGGGCATTCGCGTTTGTGGGGTCTGGCGCGGTATTTGCCTTTTCGGGAGCTGTCTTTTATGCGCTGCAAGATGTTGGAAAAATGAGCCCAATAGAAATGGGTGGACATGGCATTTTTTAGTTGTTGCCCAAAAAAACCAGCCTCTAAGGCTTATATTTGTCAATGGCTTCAAGCTTAACTATGGCATCTTTTATTGCCGCCTCGGTTGGCGCATCCAGCTCAGTATTTTTATAGACTTTGTCCAGCAGTCCCTCGGTAACCAACGCGTCTTTTATCCAGCGCTTCGTAAAGCGGTAGTTACTATACACGGTGGCTACCTCGCCCGTTTTCGGATCCCGCAAACCCTTTTTAACTGTATTTTGGCTTGGCGTGGTTTTTTTAATAGTTGTCGGTTTTATTGTTGTCGGCTTATTATTTTTGACAATAATTTCTGGCTTTGCCTGCTCCATTAACACTTTTGGCGTTTCGGGTTCAGTCTTTGGTACGGTAGATTTAGGAGTTGCTTTGCTTTCATTTACCGCCACATAAACAACATACGCAACAAAAATAATAGTTAATATAAATAGCACTTCAGTCATAACAGCTCTCCAACTCTCAAATTATTTTTTTATTATCAATCATGATCCTGAGATGTTCGCTTGCTCAGTTCAACAAACCAAATAACCAGTGCTGAATATAACAGAAGCTTGCAATCTAGGTAAGCTCTAAATCCAAACAAATGCTTAATTTAGCGGTTAAGAAAAGTTAAGTAGGTGACTCTGCGCTAAAAGCGGCCACATACTTTAAAATAACCCTTACATTCAGCTCATAAGTGCAATGGCTTTGAGGTTTACCCGCTATTATTCATCTAATCCGGTAATATCCGG
>JAYTJI010000444.1:0-5451 GCA_043731245.1 Methylococcaceae bacterium
TATTTTAGTAACGCGCCCTGCACATCAAGCAGAAAATCTAAGCCGCTTAATTGAAGCGTGCGGCGGGGAGGCAATTCGGTTTCCAACGCTGGCTATTGCTGCATTGGATACAGTTGGCGCTATACAAAATACCCTTGCACATTTGGATAAATATCAATGGCTTGTTTTTATTAGCGCCAATGCAGTAACAATGCACAGTTACTATTCAGATGGTGTTAAAATAGCGCAATTTAAGTCGGTACGAATTGCCGCAATAGGTAAAGCAACTGCGCAGGCCTTAACATTGGCTGGGCTACCAGTCGATTTAGTGGCTGAAAGTGGTTATAACACTGAGGCCTTGCTGGGAATGCCGGAAATGCAGCAGATCAGTGGGCAACATTATTTAATTGTCCGTGGCAAAGGTGGACGTGAAGAGCTGGCAACAACGTTACGCAGCAGAGGTGCAAATGTTGAGTACCTGGACGTCTATAAACGGGTAATTCCAGACACTGATAGATCGCAAGTCAGTTTGTTGCTTGAGCAAGGTAAGTTAGATGTCATCACCATAACCAGTGGTGAAGCGTTACAGAACTTATTAATTATGCTGGAAGAAAAACATCATCAGCGCTTGTTTGTTGTGCCTTTGGTGGTAGTGAGCACTAGAATCCGGCAAATAGCGGCCGACATGGGATTTAAACGAATTGCCGTGACGAATAGTCCTTCAGATGCAGCAATTTTCGAGACAGTAACAATGTGTATAACAGGGGGAATAGAGTGGCCGAATTGAGTGAACAACAAGAGCAAGACCTGGGCGATACCAAGCAAGCCCAGCGGTCGCGTAGTGGATTCTGGTTTGGCGTTATTATTTTGCTCATTATTATTGGGCTTGCAGGTGCCGGTTTTTACCTTTTTACACAATTGCGGGATCAGCAGAAAGGTTTAGGCGGCGAAGTGAAAGGGCAGATGTCAAAGCAGATTGCCGACTATCAGTCCCAGCTTGTAGCCATCCAGTCTCAGCTTGCGACTATAGAAGCTACTATTGCCGGTAAAGATAGCCACTTTACTAAAACACTTGCCGACTTCTCCCAGCTACACAACGAAAAATTGGAAACCACCCGTAAAGAGCTGAATGAAGCAATTGCACGGGTACAACGTCAGCTGGGAAAAACGCGCGGTGATTGGCTAATTGCCGATGCCGAGTATTTATTAAGTGTCGCCAACGAGCGTTTGCACTTAATCGGTGATGTTAATACCACCCGTGAAGCATTAGAAGCCGCGGATCAGCGGTTAAGAGAAAGCGGTGATGCAGGAACATTTAAAGTGCGTGAAGAGATTGCCAGGGAAATTGCAGTTATCAAGAGTGTTATTGTTCCCGATATTGTCGGCATTTATGCTTCAATTCAAACATTGCAAGGCCGGGTTGATAAATTAGTGTTGTTATTGCCTTATACAGGTAAAACATTAACCCCACCTGCCAAAGTAAAAGAGCAGACCAAGGAAACGACAGAAGATCAAGGGCTGCTTGATTCTGCTATGAACCAATTGGAAGGCATCGTCACTATAAGGCATACAGAACATGAAATTAAAGAAATACTGACACCCGAACAAGCGCAATTTATTCGCGAGCAATTAAGAGTGAAACTGGAAATGGTTAAAATTTCGCTGGTTCAGCATAATGAAGCGCTTTTTCAATCCAGTCTGGCGGATGCAAAAAAATGGCTAGAGCAGAATTTTACCAGGAACACTGATGTTGATAGCTTTATTGTTGAGCTGGATCGGTTTAACACTATTAAAATTCATAGCCAGTTTCCTGATATCAGTTCATCGTTAAAAATGCTCAGGGATATTACCAAGCTGAGAATAGAGACAGATAAAGCCATGCAGCCAGCAGAAGCAGTTGCGCCCGTTGAATCGAAAAAACCGGCCGAAGCAGTGGCCCCAGCTGATGCAGCACCTGCAACGCAATAGATAGAGAATATTTGATGAAAAAATTATTTTATTTTCTAGGCTCTCTGCTTGCTACGGCGGCAGCTGCGTTTTTTGTCAATCACTGGTTGCAGAGCTTTGGTAATCCTGGTTATGTGCTGATTGGTATTGGGAGCTGGTCGATGGAAACATCGCTAGTGGTTTTTGCAGTTAGCTTGATTTTTGGATTTTTTATATTTTATTTATTTTTCAGGTTATTGGGCGGGCTGTTCAGGCTACCTGGACAGCTTAAAAGCCGTGGTAAAAGCATCAAATTCAATCGGTCTCAAGAAGCGTTGATCGCAGGTTTAGTCGACTCTGCTGAAGGTAACTGGGAAAAAGCGGAAAACGTCTTAATTAAACACGCTTCACACAGTGGTGCCCCGTTAATTCATTATTTAACTGCGGCAAGAGCGGCCCAGTCTCGCGGGGCGTTCGATAAAAGGGATGAATATTTAAGAAAAGCCGCAGATCAGGCACCTGATTCCAGTGTGGTGATAGGGCTCACCCAGGCAGAACTGAATTTATCAGGCAACCAGTTTGAACAAGCATTGGAAACGCTAACCCGGTTGCATTCAATCGACCCTACACATGCCAGTGTTCTAAAATTATTGCATCAAACCTATCAGCATGTAGGCGATTGGCAAGGCATACGCAAACTGATTCCATCATTGCATACCAATAAGATTGTGATGGAAGCTGAAGTAAAATTATTGGAGACGGAAGCATTCAGCCAATTGTTAAAGCAATCTGCTGAAAAAGGTAACACTGAAGAAATTCAAACGCTATGGTCGGAAATCCCCAATTACATAAAAGCCATGCCGGGTATTTCGGCTATCTATTTTGCAGCGATGATTAACGCCGGTTCGGGCGCTGAGATTGAAAGTGAGTTGGCTAACACCTTATCAGTTGTGTGGGACGAAACTTTAGTCGTATTGTTTGGCAGTATCCAGACCAAGGATGTTACAAAGCAGCTTGAAACTGCGGAGAAATGGTCTTATGTCCATCAGGAAAATGCTGTGTTGTTAGCGGTTCTGGGCAAATTAGCAGTTAAATGCGGCGATACCTTTAAGGCCGAAAGCTATTTAGCAAAAAGCATCGCTGCTGAACCGACTGTTCAGGCTTATCAATTATTGGGCGATTTGTTATTTGCACAGGGCGATAAAGACAATGCCACCAAGTGTTATAAAAATGGACTGGAGCTCGCATCCAGCGAGATTGTGAGTCGAATAGATGTCCTGCAATCATAGAATATGATGCAGGTGTTGTTTATGGTGTTCTTGCAGTATCCCGAAAAATTGATTAGGGAATTCTATTTCGGATAATTTGGAAACAAAGAATCCCACATACCATCCACTTTCTTGATTATCTCTGGGGACATCACAATCGGTCTGCCCCATTCCCTGTTGGTTTCCCCTGGCCATTTATTGGTGGCATCAAAGCCCACTTTAGAGCCCAGGCCGGAAACAGGCGAAGCGAAATCAAGGTAATCAATTGGCGTATTTTCCAGTATCGTTAAATCCCTGGCCGGATCCATGCGCGTGGTGATAGCCCAGATTACATCCTCCCAGTTGCGGACATTGACATCATCATCGACGACGATGACAAACTTGGTGTACATGAATTGCCGTAAATATGACCACGTTCCCAACATTACCCGTTTGGCATGACCCGCATACTGCTTTTTCATGCTGATGACGGCCATGCGATAAGAACAGCCTTCAGGTGGTAGATAAAAATCGACAATTTCGGGGAACTGTTTTTGTAAAATAGGCACGAAGACCTCATTTAAGGCAACGCCCAAGATGGCGGGTTCATCCGGTGGTCTGCCGGTAAACGTGCTGTGATAAATGGGCGCTTGGCGTTGGGTGATGCGTTCTATCGTAAAAACCGGAAATTCTCCAACTTCATTGTAATAGCCGGTATGATCGCCAAAAGGGCCTTCCGGCGCAGTTTCGTCAGGATATATAAATCCCTCGAAGACTATTTCAGCACTGGCGGGTACTTGTAGATCATTGATCAGGCAGTTAGCGACTTCGGTTTTACTACCGCGTAACAAGCCGGCAAAGGCGTATTCGGATAGGGTGTCGGGAACGGGCGTGACGGCGGCAAGTATGGTTGCAGGGTCTGCGCCCAAGGCAACAGATACAGGGAATGGCTTGCCGGGATAGGCTTTTTGCCATTCTCTAAAATCCAGTGCGCCGCCCCGATGCGCCAGCCAGCGCATGATAACTTTATTTTTGCCGATAACTTGTAGGCGATAAATACCCAGATTTTGCCTGTCTTTGTTTGGGCCTTTGGTAATCACCAGGGGCCAGGTAATTAACGGTGCCGCATCTTCCGGCCAACAGGTCTGAATAGGGTAAATGCTTAAATCAATCTCATCGCCTTCCCGTACCAGTTCCTGACATGGTGGTGATGAAACCAGTTTTGGTGCCATATTCAGCACCTGCTTGTAGAGGGGGAACTTCTCCCAGGCATCTTTCATGCCTTTGGGGGGCTCCGGTTCTTTTAAAGTCGCCAGCAATTCACCAATGCCGCGCAATTCAGTTACCGATTCTGCACCCATGCCCATGGCAACACGGCGCGGTGTACCAAACAGGTTGGCTAATACCGGAATGTTATAGCCTGTAGGATTTTCAAACAGTAGCGCTGGGCCGCCTTGTTTTAAAGTACGGTCACAAATTTCCGTCATTTCCAGATAAGGGTCAACGGGGATGGTAACCCGCTTCAGTTCGCCTTGTTTTTCCAGTTGTTTGATAAAGTCACGCAGATCCCGGTATTTCATGGGGCTATGCCATTATGCCTGAGTAAGGCATCAATGGTTGGTTTGCGGCCCCGGAACTTGATAAATAAGTCCATTGCATTCTGACTACCGCCTTTTTCAAGGACATTTGTCAAAAAAGCTTTACCGGTTTCCTGATCAAAAATACCTTTTTCTTCAAATAAGGAAAAGGCGTCACTGGATAAAACTTCCGCCCATTTGTAGCTGTAATAACCGGCTGCATAACCGCCTGCGAAAATATGTGAAAAGCCATGGGCAAAACGGTTGAATTTGGGCGGTTGAGTAACGGCAACCTGGGCTCTGACCTGGTCCAGAATTTCATAGATGCGCCCGCCTTTTTCCGGGTTATAATCCTGGTGAATCCTGAAATCAAACAGGCTGAATTCCAGCTGTCTTACCATGATCATGCCCGCTTGAAAGTTTTTCGCCGCCAGCATTTTATTAAATAAGGTAGCAGGTAATGTTTCACCGGTTTGATAATGACCTGAAATCAGCATCAGCGCTTCTTGTTCCCAGCACCAGTTTTCCATGAATTGACTGGGTAGTTCAACTGCATCCCATTCCACGCCGTTAATGCCGGAAACACCCAGATGGTCAACCTTGGTGAGCATGTGGTGCAAGCCATGACCGAATTCATGGAACAAGGTAATGACTTCATCATGCGTCAGCAATGCGGGGTCATTTCCGGTTGGCGGTGTAAAGTTACAGGTCAGATACGCGAC
>JAYTJI010000445.1:0-9530 GCA_043731245.1 Methylococcaceae bacterium
ACCTCTTTACCATCCGCCAAAAACAGCATGGAATGTTGTGTCCCCGCTTGATATTTTTGCCAATAAACGGCTGATTCGGTGCTATCTTTCAGATGGTAATGCTTTATCCCCAAACCGCCCTGCCCTTGCATCGGCTTTACCAGCCACACTCCAGCGCTATTTGGTACAACAAAACAAACCTCAGGGTATGGAATATTTAACTTATCGAGACTGGAAAAAAAAGCGGGTTTATCGTGTAGTTTTATAAAGGTATCAGGCAGATTGCCCAACACCAGCAACCGGCCACCTAAATAACGCAGACTTTCAGGGTAATACTCAAAACCACTGCCATAAATAACCTGTGCAACCGCATAGCGCTCAATAAAATAGTCTAATGCCGGTATTAAGTGTTCTTCGGCTAACGAAGGTATTTTCTTAAAAGCTACCGCATAGCATTGCGTATCAAGGTCAGCAAACAGGTCAATAACCAATGGTTTCAAGCCCGCTTTTTTTGCCGCCTGCGCCAACATCCGTCCTGAACTCGCAACAATAAGAATGTATTCAGGGATATTCATAGTATTCGTTCGGTTGATATATAACTCAACCTTGATAATTTAAAAATCCCAGGCACGCCAACCCCACCGCACCCCTGCGACTAGCTACGGGCTTGTTTTTTTATCTTCCGGTTTTCAAAAAACCGCAAGCCGAAAAAAGTAGCCCAGCCGATAGTTATCAAGCCAATGGTAAAGCCACTATAAGCAATAGGCCATGGAACGCCCTGCGTCATCATCGTAAATTCAGACATGCCGCCAATACCCGCCAACAGATTGAGCGGCATGAAGATGACACTGATTATCGTCAAGCGTTTGAGATCCTTGTTTTGATTGACGTTAATAAAGCCGACCGTCGCATCCATCTGGAAGTTGATCTTGTTGAAAAGGAATGCTGTATGCCCGTCCAGAGACTCAATATCCCTCAGAATTTCGCGGACTTCATTATGCTGCTCTTCCGAAAGGAACTTGCCGCGCATCAAGAAAGACAGCGCTCGCCGAGTGTCCAGCACGTTACGGCGAATGCGTCCATTAAGATCCTCTTCCTCCGCAATTGCCGCAAGAATCTTTCCCGCCTCATCATCCGTCATGTGCGATCTGAATACTTGCCTGCCCACATTTTCAAGCTCATCGTAGACATCCTCCAGCGCACTGGCAGAATATTCAACTTCAGCCGCATAAAGATCCAGCAACACATCCTTGGCTTCCGATACGTACCCCGATTCAGCCTTTGCACGTAAACGCTGAAGACGGAATACCGGCAACTCCTTGTTCCGCACCGAAAACAACGTGTTCTTGTATAAAACAAACGCTACCGCCACATTGCGGGATTCATCTTTCCGGTCGAGAAGGAAATCGGAGTGCAAATGCACCTCCCCATTCTCTTCCACATAAAAACGGGCACTGGCCTCTAAGTCTGTTAATTCCTTTGGATTGGGTAGCTCTACACCAAAAATATCCCTTGCCCAAGCAAGTTGCTCGTCCTCCGGCATCACCAAATCGATCCAGATAGGCTTAACTCCGACCAAGTCATCTCTGGTCTCTATGGGAATCTGCCGCAGCCGTCCTTCGTGAAGATCAAACACCCGAATCATCGTACTCCGGCTCCGGGACTTTATCTCAAAAACCAGTTCTGCGCGAATAGTGTCAGCTATCTCCCGCAGGATGTCCTCTTTTCGTTCATCCCGAATAATTTGCCAGATAATCTGCCGATCATCGGAAGGCAACGCTTCTAAAATACGGGCTATAGGCTGAAACTCCAGTTGCTCCAGTAATCTCTGAAACTCTACCCTATTCTGCTTATGCACTAAAATCTCAACCAGATCATGACGCGGCATGTCCTGTCGATGAACCAGGTCTGCCACCAACTTGTGCCGGGCCAGCAAACTTTTAACATCGGCAAGATGCTCTTGAATGTCTTCACTATCGTTCATCTTTTTGCTTGCTGTGGTGTAGTCCATTAAATAGCCCTTTATATGCCCGATATTTTATTTAAGCTTAAGGCCGGATATGCCAGCCCTAAACAGCAAACACATCCCCACCACTATTACGCGCACTCGCAGTAACAAAACTCAGATTATCAAAATGGGCAAATTTCCGTCTAGCCTCCCGGGTAATAGCTTCAGCTAATGCCACGCCGTCAATGGCACAGAATCCAGTAGGCCCCCATGACGTTTGACCAATCGCCACCGCCCCCTGTTGAGCCAACCAGCGCATTGCTTTAGCCACTTCCGGGCTGGTAAAAATTCCGCCCTGAGCGGAGGCAAAATGCTCACCGACCGAGCGCTGTAACTGAGAAATCACCTCACCAAATTTAATGAGATCATTTTCAGCCACTGCCGGCAACCCCTGCATCAACAATAAATAACATAACCGCGCGGCCTCCTGCTGTGAAAAAGGCGGCAACTTTTTAAATGCCTCTATTTCCTGCTGACCATGCAGCCCCTGCCCGCGCTGATCGAGAACCAATACAAAGCGCCAGGCACTGGGAATATCCAAGTGTACAAGAACTGGCGGGGTAATGGTTTTTTCACCGCGTCCGCCATCAACCACCAATCCACCCTGCTCGAATACACCAATGCCGATACCTGAACGTAAGCCTCTATCCATCACCGAAGCAATGTCTCGCACCGTCAATCCTAAGCCATAAAAGACATTGAGTGCAGAACCTATTGCCAGTGACATTTGCGTACCCGAACCCAAACCTACATGTTCAGGAATAGCCGCTTCAATATTTATTGCCAGTTGATCAGAGACCTTTAACGCCTGGCACAACATGGTTAGGCATTTATCGGCACGCTCTGTAGAAGGGCCGGTAATGGTACGCTGCTCAGCTCTGGTTACCGATAACCGCGTGGCGTGTTCGTTCAACGCAACGCCAATACTGCCAAAATGACGGTCTAAGGATCCGCTTAAATCAATAAACCCCATGTGTAATCTGGCTGGAGCTATGACTGAGACTTTAGAATATTGAACTATCACTGATGGCGTTTTGTGTAGCGGAAATTGCGCCAATTATACAGGATTAACTGCTCGATAGGTGAACTTAGCGAGTAGCTTTGGCTATGCGTCAACCCTAAAAAGTTGATTATGGATGGGCGTTTTGTTGGCGTTAAATGCCGCCCTTAAGAATCATGCGTATTTCTGCCAAATCAACCACCATCGCATCACAAAGCTCAATAGTTAAAGGATCGACAGATTCTGTAGACGGAACAAATACTGAAAATGCCCCGGCGCTTGATGCAGCGACAATACCCGCATGAGAATCTTCAAGCACCAAACACTGGCCGATGGACACGCTTAACAACTCGGCGGCTTTTAAAAAAATATCCGGCGCAGGCTTACCGTTTTTAACATCATCACGAGTGATAATCACTGAAAAAACATCTTTTATTCCGGCAAGTTCAAGACATTCATAAGTATTAACAGCTCGACTATTGGTTGCCAGACAATAGGGCATTTGTTCCTGGGCAATATATTCAAGCAGCTCAGTAAAACCGAATTTAACACTTATTCCGTAGGTATTAACATGTTCGCGCCAAAAGTGACCGCTTAACCGCTTAAATGCTTGCAGATTAAAATCAGCCCCGCAGTTAGCCATCAACTTTGGCTTTATGTCTTTATAATGTAACCCTGACAGTGATAAACAAAAATCTTCAGAAAGCGCGTGACCCATAGCTTTTGCCGCCTGTTGCCAGGCAAAAAAATAGGTGGTTTCAGTATCCAAAACCAAGCCGTCCATATCAAAAATGACCGCAGAAAAATCGCTTAATTTAGGCACGAATAACCTTAATATACTCACCGTGCGCTTCACGACTGGAACCAACCACGATACGCTTAACACCTTGCCGGGTTTGTTCCACTACCCCGGACACTTCTACCGTTTCGCCGTTAATAGCCTGGCCCGTATAGGTTGCGGTAAAACTGACAATAGCATCAAACTGTTCATGGTCTATTTTAAATTCAGCCGGATAATCAAAGGCATGAGTATCATCGATAACCTTGCATTGCACAGTAATTGCACCCAGTTTTTGATAAGCTATTGCTTCAGGAGGAAGCGAATCATCAATGAAATTCAAATCAAATTTACGTCCGTTAATAACCGCTTTATTGGTTTTGCGCCGTTCATGCCAAACATATTCAGCAAAACTCAACTCACATGAACGGCGCTGGTAGGATGCTTGCCAGTCATTATCATTCAACTCTTGCAATTGCCCCTGCGCTATCAGTTCACGCGTAATCGCCCGGCACTGATGAAAAGCAGCCCTACCGTAACAAACCAGATCAATATCCGAACCTTGCTTTTGTAACCCAACCAGTATTGAACCGGTAACTCCGGCTTGTGTTAAATCCAGACCGTGCTCTTGCAATAATTGGCAAAGTTGAAATAGGTCGCGTTCGACAGCGTCCAGCTGATTTGCTTGCATAATATGCTGCAAGCGTTGTTTAGGCTGATAATGTTTAACAATTCGGTCTATAGCTACCGCGTGTAAATGCGCATCTAAAACCGGCGAATAGTACAGATAATCGGGATGGTGTTGCCTCAGAAAAGCATTGGCGGGTTCGGTCGAGACTTTTTTCCAGTCAAGATTATCTTTAACATAGCGCAAAAAACACAGCACTTTACCCTGTTCCGTACCGTGTGCTACTACGGCAAAAATCAGCCCTTCTGCGGTTTCTATAAAGTCTTTGGGGAAGAACATAACGTGTTTTACAAGTATAACTATGGTTTGCATGGTAGGTTAGCGATAGCGTAACTCAACCTATCGGCTTCGGTGTGAAGGGTTGGCTATCACCTAATCCAACCCACAGATTTCTCTACTTTTGATTAAACTTTAATCGCAGACTATCTGCACAAAAATCAATATCCTGTTCTTGCCATACAATGGAACGCCCTTTATTACCTATTTGCACTTGACTAAAGACAGCAGGATTTTTTAATAACGTTATTACACCTTTTTCCAGTAATTCGTTGAAATCGGCAGTGATAGTGACATTATCACTATACGTTATCTTGATGCTGTAATTATTTGCATTCGGCTCTATGGTTTTAATGCAATAAAACATGGCATTACTCCAATGGCTCAATGGCAAAAGGAGGCTGCATGTTTTTACAGAGCTCCCAATCTCGCAATAATTCTTCCTGATGTAAAGCCGTCCATTCCAAAACCATCGACTTAACGCGCTTAGGCGCATCGCCTTTAATAATTTTAATAGGGTTAATTATAATTACCAGTTCATATTCGTTGTATTCGGCATGAAAGTGCGGCGGCGCGTGGTCATCAAAGAACATTTTGATCAGAATTCCGTAAAACATGGAAATCGTCGGCATGGGTATTCTCCTAAAATATTGTTTCAAGCTGTGGCAATGGTATGGCTGGGGTACAATCGCCAATAGACTACTCCCTACCTTCCAACCGCTTATCCTGGCGTATCTCTTCTTGCCATGCCAAGGATTCGCCAAAGTTCCCGGTCACGTTTTTTGTTCTCAACTCCGAGAAAATAGCCAATCTGCATTGCTTATGCGCTCTCTTGTGCTGCAAGAAATAAATAAAATCAATTACTTCTATTAGTTCCAACTCATCAAGACTTTCAATTTTTTGTTGAATTTGTTTGTAATCTTTTATATTTTTGTTTTCATCATTATTCTCCAAAATCATCTTTTAACCGATGCTCTCGATTGGGGTGGGTAGACGTAAAACACAGTAAAGCCGTGGGATGCACCTATCGTCTAACGCCTCATAAAGACTCCTTTAAACCTGCAAATTCCCCAAACAAATGAACCAATCTATCCTGAATCAGGTGCCACTCTGGAATATCGCTTGGCATAAGGTGGAAGCTATATGTTATTCCCGCTGCCTCAAACGTATAGAGGCACTGTATATCAGATTTTTCGGAACATAGAATAATAGTTTTAACTTTGCTTTTATCGTCTAGCAAATAGTATTGAATGGAAGGCGAACTTATTTCTTCCGTCCAAACGAGCTGTTTTATTAGCCCATTTGTTTGACCAAGATTTTCTATCAGGTGTCTTCCGTCAGAAACATTGCGCCACACTTCAAGACGGGATGAGATTTCAAAGCGTATTTCAACCATATTGCACAGTCGTTCATCGCATAGTTCCCCGTTGGTAGGAGTAAACGCTGGTGCTTTTGCGATAAGCATTAGACCATCCGGCAGTGGCCACATTGGTCTAGGGTCATATGAGCTAGGTATAGAAAAGCGGTATCCATGAAATGCGAAGGTGACTACATCCCTATTATCCCGAAATGACGACTCCAACTTTTCGAAAAACGCAACTTGCGGTTTGCAGTAAATAGGTGGAGAGCCGTAGGCACCCTCAACAAACGCATTAGCCCAGTACGACCAGTGGTAAAGATCTGGGCTTGATATATCTCCTACGACTAGAACTGCGTGATTCTTAGGGCCATCACTAAACATGTGAATGCCCGCGAGCTCAAAAACGCTGCTTACCTCCTTGTAACCTCTCTTTGCTGGTACCTGAATACAGAAGGGCTCATTAAACGCGAGCTGCACTGCGTTATTTTTTGCCGAAAACAGCACAACAAGCGAATAGATCGAAATGGGCAACGCTGCCAGCAGCATCACAATGACAATTAACCTTCCCATGGCAACCCTTAATGGCCTAACATAAACTGAACACCTCAACAGGAACAATAAAATATTCACATTGAACGCTATAAATATAAACAATCTACAGCAAACGTTTTTCTACTTCAATTAAGAGCAATATTGATTACTCCAAACCGATGCCACCCAGACACCGATAGCCCCAAAATTACTGGATCAAACTCAGTACAAAATCAGGCTTAAAAATTTCATTAATCCTCTCTACAAACTATTTGCATTTTTTATTGAATATCAAAGCTTAATCACCTATGCTCAGCGGCTTGGGTTTTAGCTCTCAGCAAAACCTTCATGCCCTAAATCACACCCACAGGAGACTGTATGAAGATTGGTATACCTAAAGAAATTCACCAAGGTGAAATGCGTGTAGCTACTACGCCAGAAGCTGCTGCACAAATTATGAAACTGGGATTTTCCGTCAGCATTGAAAGCGGCGCGGGGCTCGGTGCAAATATTTCGGATGAGGCTTACAAGGAAGTGGGTGTGGAAATCGTCGCGGATACCCGAACGCTATGGAAGCAATCCGATATTGTCATGAAAGTGCGTGCTCCTGAGCTCAATCCTAAACTGGCCATAGAAGAAACGGAGCTATTATCCCCAGGCGCTACGTTAATCAGCTTTATCTGGCCCGCACAAAATGAAGCGTTAATGCAGAAACTGGCAGCTAAACACGTCACCGTATTGGCTATGGACAGCGTGCCGCGACTATCCAGGGCGCAAAAACTCGACGCCTTAAGTTCCATGGCTAATATTGCTGGCTATCGCGCCATCGTTGAGGCCGCACAATATTTCGGGCGTTTTTTTACCGGCCAAATTACCGCTGCGGGTAAAATACCGCCCGCTAAAGTGCTGGTCATTGGTGCGGGTGTTGCAGGTTTAGCCGCCATTGGCACAGCAAAAGGCATGGGTGCAATTGTCCGGTCATTTGATACCCGCCCCGAAGTAAAAGAACAAATTGAAAGTATGGATGCTGAGTTCCTGATGCTGGATTTCAAGGAAGAAGGCGGGGGAAGCGGCGGTTATGCCAAAACCATGTCCAAGGAATTCATTGAAGCCGAGATGGCATTATTTGCCCAGCAAGCGAAGGAAGTGGATATTATCGTCACCACCGCGCTCATTCCCGGTCGACCCGCGCCAAAATTAATCACTGCCGCAATGGTTGAATCGATGAAACCCGGCAGTGTGATTGTGGATTTGGCGGCTGAACAAGGCGGCAACTGCGAACTGACTGAGAAAGACCAGGTTGTAGTAAAACATGATGTGACGCTTATCGGCTATACCAATTTACCCAGCCGCTTAGCCAACCAATCCAGCCAGCTTTATTCCACCAACCTGCGACATTTATTAACCGAACTTTGCCCGGAAAAAAACGGCGTTATCAACGTTAATATGGACGATGAGGTGATACGCGGCACGACCGTTATAAAAGAAGGCAACATCACCTGGCCACCACCCGCACCCAAACTCTCCGCCGCCCCGGCTCCACAAACCGAAGCACCGGCTTATGCGTCGGTACTGGAGCAACAAAAAAAATCAATCATTCCTCCTGTTGTTAAGCAATTTCTGCCGGTCATCATTGGTGGCCTGGCCTTATTCAGCATAGGTGCTGTTGCTCCTGAATCGTTCATGACGCATTTTACTGTCTTTGTGCTGGCCTGTTTCGTGGGTTATCAAGTGATCTGGAATGTCTCGCATTCGTTGCATACCCCGTTAATGAGCGTAACCAATGCCATCAGCAGCATTATCGTTATCGGCGCAGTTGTACAGGTTTCCACGAACAACTCCACCGTCACTATTCTTGCCGGTGTCGCCATACTACTCGCATCTATCAATATCTTCGGCGGCTTTTTAGTCACCCGTCGTATGTTGGAAATGTTCAGAAAATAACAGGAGATCCTTATGTCCCATAGTTTAGTTACGATGTCTTACATCGTTGCCGCCATTCTGTTCATTCTTAGCCTGAGTGGCTTAAGCAATCAGGAAACCGCACGCAAAGGCAATTATTACGGCATGTTAGGCATGGCGATTGCCATTATCGCTACCACATTAAGTTCATCGGTTACCGTTTACGGGATTTTAATTGTCGCCTTGTTAATCGGCGGAGCCATTGGTGCCAAAGCCGCATTAAAAGTTGAAATGACGCAAATGCCGGAGCTGGTTGCCATCATGCACAGTTTGGTCGGTATGGCTGCGGTTTTAGTCGGTTATGCCAATTTTATGGACAGCACGATTATCATCGGTGGCGTAGAAAAAACGATCCACGAAATGGAAATTTATATTGGCGTTCTCATTGGCGCCGTTACTTTTTCAGGCTCGGTGATTGCTTTTGGCAAGCTCAGCGAAAAAATTAGTGGTAAACCGATGTTATTGCCGGGTCGTCATTGGTTTAATCTGGTGTTATTGATTGCCGCTATTGCTTTGGGTTATGTGTTTTTACAACAAACAGAAAGCGGCGGTGATGCCATCATACCCTTAGCTATTATGACCGGTATTGCCTTGATTTTTGGCATCCACATGGTTATGGCGATAGGCGGCGCGGATATGCCGGTGGTGGTGTCCATGCTCAACAGCTATTCAGGTTGGGCGGCGGCGGCAACGGGCTTCATGTTAAGCAACGACTTGCTGATTGTCACCGGCGCGTTGGTCGGCAGCAGCGGCGCGATCTTGAGTTACATCATGTGCCGCGCGATGAATCGCCATTTCTTAAGCGTGATTGCAGGTGGTTTTGGTACAGCCTCAGGCGGCGAAGCGGCGGCGATTGAAGGCGAAGTGCAACCGATAGAAGCCGAAGAAACCGCGCAGTTATTACTAGCCGCAAAAAATATCATCATCATTCCTGGTTATGGTATGGCA
>JAYTJI010000446.1:0-4790 GCA_043731245.1 Methylococcaceae bacterium
GCGTGGTCTGGGCGCAACAGTGTTGATTACTGAAATTGATCCAATATGCGCTTTGCAAGCCGCTATGGAAGGTTATCGCGTAGTTACCATGGAAGAAGCGGCACCTATCGCTAATATTTTTGTGACAGCAACCGGTAACTTTAGCATTATTACTCATGAACACATGCTGGCCATGAGAGATCAAGCGATTGTGTGTAATATTGGTCACTTTGATGCTGAAATTGAAATTGCCTCATTGCGTCAATATGAATGGGAAAATATTAAACCCCAGGTTGATCACGTTATTTTTCCTGACGGCAAACGCCTGATTATTCTGGCTGAAGGCCGTTTGGTTAATCTGGGTTGTGGCACAGGACACCCCAGCTTTGTCATGTCAAATTCGTTCTGTAACCAGGTTTTAGCACAAATGGAGCTGTGGAAAAATGCTGCTAAGTACGAAAATAAAGTCTATATCCTGCCTAAAAAACTGGATGAAAAAGTCGCTAGAGCACATCTTGCGCAAATCGGTGTTAATCTTACCGTGTTAACCGATGAACAAGCCAAATACATCAATGTGCCAATTGAAGGGCCTTATAAAGCTGATCACTATCGTTATTAATTTAATAATTACGAGTGTAGGTTGGGTTAGCGTAGCGTAACCCAACATTTTCGGCATTATTGTTGGGTTACGCTACGCTAACCCAACCTAATAAATACCAAAAATGCAATCACAAAAAAAACACCCACAACTGTTCAGCTTCGAGTTTTATCCACCCAAAACAGAGGAAGGTGCGGCAAGCTTGCAAGTTGTTCAAAGCAAGCTAGCAAAACTTAATCCCGATTTTTTTTCAGTTACTTTTGGCGCTGGCGGTTCGACTCGCGATAAAACTTTTGACGCAGTGGTCGATATTCAGGCTAAAGGCATCGCCGCTGCCCCGCATTTATCCTGTGTTGCCTCCACTAAAGACAATATTCGTGCGATTCTCAAAGACTATCAGGATCATGGCATTGCCAAAATTGTTGCCTTAAGAGGCGATTTGCCTTCCGGTATGATGTCGGCGGGTGAATTTCGTTACGCTAATGAGTTGGTCGGGTTTATTCGTCAGGAAACTGGCGATTACTTTCAGATTCATGTTGCCGCCTACCCCGAAGTGCATCCGCAATCAGCTTCTGCCACAGAAGATTTCAAAAACTTTAAGCGTAAAGTTGAAACAGGCGCGAATGCCGCAATTACCCAGTATTTTTATAATGCCGAAGCGTATTTTTATTTCGTAGACGCCTGTGAAAAAAACGGTATAACCATACCTATCGTCCCCGGCATTATGCCTATTACCCAATATGCGCAGTTGTTCCGATTTTCTGAAATGTGCGGCGCAGATATTCCCCGCTGGATGAGAAAACGTCTGGAAAGTTTTGGCGATGACCGCGCATCTATACAATCATTTGGTTTGGATTTGGTTAGTGATCTTTGCCAGCGTTTATTGGACAACGACGCACCCGGACTGCATTTTTATACTATGAATCAGGCTGCGCCTACTCTAGCGATTTTAGAAAACTTGCAAATCAAGGCATAAAGTAAAAGGTGCAGATAAGAATGGGTGCATTCGATGCACTTATTCTTGCAACAATTGAATAGAACGCTTCTTATATTCTTGTATTTTAAGAATGTTTTTTACTGATTTCCTGCTCTTGTTCTTAGTCACAAATACTTCTTATGACCAACCAATCCCTTTCTAATCGTGACCTTTCCGTTTTGTGGCATCCTTGCACACAAATGAAAGATCACGAAACCTTCCCTATTATTCCCATTAAAAAGGGGCAAGGTATTTGGTTGGAGGATTTCGACGGCAACCGCTATCTGGATGCTATCAGTTCGTGGTGGGTTAATCTGTTTGGTCATGCCAATCCTCATATTAATGCCGCGTTAAAAGACCAGCTCGATAATCTGGAGCATGTTATTTTTGCCGGCTTCACCCATGAATCTGCCATCAAATTGGCGGAAAAACTGGTTGAAATCACGCCAGAAGGGCTTAATCGTTGCTTTTATGCCGACAACGGTTCGGCGGCGGTGGAAGTTGCGCTTAAAATGAGTTTCCATTACTGGCGCAATCTCGGACAAACGCAAAAAACCAAATTTATAACGCTGGAAAACAGTTATCACGGCGAAACTTTAGGCGCGTTAGCGGTCGGCAATGTGGCGTTATACAAGGAAACTTACGCGCCTTTGTTAATGGATGTGATTACCGTACCTGGCCCGGATTGTTACAACCGTGACCCCGGCGAGTCATGGGCGGATTATTCCACGCGCCGCTTTGCGCTGATGGAGCAAACGCTGCAAGAACACGCGGATAACGTCTGCGCGGTCATTATCGAACCTTTAGTACAGTGCGCGGGTAATATGCGCATGTATGATTCGGTTTATTTAAAATTATTGCGTGAAGCTTGTGATAAATACAATGTGCATTTAATTGCCGATGAAGTCGCCGTTGGTTTTGGGCGCACGGGAACGCTGTTTGCCTGTGAACAAGCCGCCATTAGCCCTGATTTTATGTGTTTATCTAAGGGTTTGACAGGCGGTTATTTGCCATTGTCCGCAGTCTTGACGACTAATGAGGTCTATCAGGCGTTTTATGATGATTATCAAAGGTTGACAGCTTTTCTGCATTCGCATAGTTATACGGGTAACGCGTTGGCGTGCAGGGCAGGACTTGCGACGATAGAAATTTTCCAGCAAAACAACATTATCGAAAATAATAAACAGCTGGCCGTAATCATGGCAAAAGTAGCAGCTCGTTTTCACGAGCATCCAAATGTCGCGGAAGTTAGGCAGACGGGCATGATACTGGCGATTGAAATGGTCAAAAACAAGCACACGCGCCAGCCGTATCCGTGGCAAGAACGCCGGGGACTTAAAGTCTATCAATACGCACTGTCTAAAGGTGTGTTATTACGTCCGCTAGGTAATGTCATTTATTTTATGCCTCCTTACATTATTACTGAGGCCGAACTTTTATTGATCGCTGAAGTGGCTTGGGATGGCATACAACGGGCGGTTAAGGATTAATATGCGGGTTTCCAGATTATATACGCCGGTGCATTTGGCTGCGGGTAAACACATCGAGCTGGATGATGAGAGTGGGCATTATGTCAGAACGGTCTTGCGTTTAAAAAAAGATACTGAAATAGTGTTATTCAACGGGGCAGGCGGGGAATATTTGTGTATTGTTGCCGAAGTGAGCCGAAAAACTGTGTTGATTGAAATTAACAAATGGCTGGATCGTAGCGTGGAATCGCCGTTGTTAGTGACTTTGGGCTTAGGGATATCGCGTGGCGACAGAATGGATTTATCGGTACAAAAAGCGGTGGAGCTAGGTGCGAATCACATTACGCCATTAATAACCGAGCGTTGCGTGGTGCAATTTAAAGGCGAAAAAAAACCGCAGCGCTTATTGCATTGGCAAAAAATAGTCCAACATGCCACCGAACAAAGCGGCCGAACAAAATTGCCTGAATTGACCGAAATAGAACACTTGCAACTGTGGGTAGGCAAACAGCAAGGCTTGAAAGTGTTTCTTGATCCCTACGCAGAAGCAACACTGGCAGAGCTAACCCCGACAGACATGCACGTAACGTTACTCACCGGACCCGAAGGTGGTTTTTCTGACCAGGAACGCGATGTCGCAAAATTGGCCGGATTTATTCCAGTGCGCTTGGGCAGCCGTATATTAAGGACTGAAACGGCGTCATTAGCCGCCCTGGCGGCTGTGCAGATGTTGTGGGGCGATTTTGGAACACAAGATTTGCATTCCTCGATGGATGTAGTGTGATGCGCTATCTTTTTTATACCCTTGTGCCGTTGTTGGTATTGCTGGCCGCTATATCGTTGGCTTGCATCGTGAGCTATTTTATTGTGCAGGGCATCGGCGAGTTTGTACCCTTCCGAAAAATAATCAGTAAATCGACACAATTATTTCTGGTGCTGAGTATTTTTCCGGCGATGGCTTATCTGAAAATTAACAAGGAAGAATTAGGGTTTGCCGCAAGACCGGTATTTGTAAAACAGTTGTTGCAGGGATTCGGGCTGGGCTTTATGACCTTGATGCCGGTTTTTATTGTGCAGTATGTGCTTAAAATCAATGTGATTGATGACACGCTTATTTGGACAGTTGGGTGGGTGGCTAGAAATATGGCTATCAGTTTACTGCTTGCCCTGATTATTTCACTGATTGAAGAACCGCTATTTCGAGGTATTCTGTTAGTGGGTTTAAACAAGAAGATACCCGTTATGGCGGCCATTTTGATAAGCGCAAGCTATTACGCGGCGCTGCATTTTTTAGGCAATAAAACTGATATACCTGTTCAGGAGCTTAACCTGTTCAGTGGATTTACACTGTTGGGCGAGGCTGTTGGCAACTTACTGAATCCCAACAGGCTATCGGCTTTTTTTGCCTTGTTGATGGTGGGGATTTTTTTAGGCGTACTCAGAACGCAGATAAAATCAAGTCTGGGTTTATGTATCGGTTGCCATACTTGCTGGGTATGGCAAATAAAAATGAGCAAACAACTATTTAACACCGATTTTAGCTCGGACTACCTCTATTTGGTTAGCAGTTATGATGGCGTTATCGGGCCATTAGTGACGGGCTGGTTGCTGTTGGCCATTGTAAGTTATTTTGTTTATCAACGGGTTAATAAGGCAAAGTTCGCTATATAAGTGACTAATCCCTGAAGTTATCGTATTGCAGTGGCACACTCAGCTTTTCGTCTTTTAGCATTTGAATCACTTCTTGCAGGTCATCGCGTTTTTTGCC
>JAYTJI010000447.1:0-3995 GCA_043731245.1 Methylococcaceae bacterium
GGATGTGTTCATCGCTTGCCATCCGTGGCTTCTGGATCTCGGCAATCCCTGCCGAGATGACGATATTTTAGCTTAGCTGAAGCATCTTTATAATCAGGACATTTTTTAACATGACAAAGCGCTTGAAGTAAGCTGGGTGCATTTTATTTTATTGTAAAAACTTTTTATCACTTGCTTCAAACAAAACCTAAGAAAATACAGCGCCAAGATGAAATTTGCCATTCAAGTTAATACCAGTCCCTACCAGTCAAATGCCGGACAGACCGCCTATCAGTTTATTAATGCTGTATTGGCGCTGGGTCATGAAGTATTTCGGGTGTTTTTTTATCATGACGGCGTTTATCAAGCCTTCAAATACGCAACGCCACCCGATGATGAGCTTCAGTTTAGCGCACAATGGAGTGAATTGGCGAGGCGCTATCAGATAGATTTAGTCGTGTGTATTTCTGCGGCTCAACGGCGCGGCTTATTGTGTTCTGATGAAGCTAAAAGACAAGGTAAACTGGATAACGACCTGGCTGATGGCTTCCGCATTTCCGGTTTGGGGCAACTGGTTGAAGCAACGCTGGAAGCAGATCGATTTATTGTCTTTGGATGAGCGCATGAAAAGCTATTTATTTGTCTTACGAAAACCCGCACACAGCGGCGCTTATGTTCAGGAAATGCTGGATATTATTTTGACTACGGCAGCTTTTGATCAAAAGGTCAGTATTTTGTTGTTGGATGATGGCGTATTCCAGTTAAAAAATGGCCAGAATATTGAAAGTGTCGGCATGAAAGATACTGCGGCTATTTTTAAAGCGTTGGAAATATATGATGTTACCGATATTTACACCGAAATAGAATCTCTACACGAACGTGGCTTGAAACCGGATGATTTGTGTTTGCCTGTGCAAGTCTTTTATAGAAAAGATATTGCCGGATTAATCAAACAATTCGATGTGGTATTTTCAGGGTAGTTGATTTTCTAATGACAACAAAACCATCGAAACAAGCTAATCAATTAATCCTTGAACATCGACTAATCCTGATTGACAAAAATAAGCTTTTCCGTGGCAAAACCCAGTTGTTTGGCTTTTTCAAGCAGCATTTCAAGGGTTGCTTTTGGCAGTTGCCTGGTTCGCGACAATATCCAAAAATAAGACCTGTCAGGGCCACTGACCATCGAATATGAATAATTTTTTTATCTAACGCGATGATATTATAACCGCCATAGAACGGGGCGAAGAACTAAACCGGTCTTCGGTCTACCATTTTTAGTCTGCTTCAACAATTTTGTACCAGGTATCACTCAGTACGTAATGCTTCTAAAGGCTCCAAGCGTGCCGCTTTCATTGCTGGCGCTACACCAGCAACTACGCCTATAAGTAATGACACCATAAAAGCCGCAACAATGTATGCCCAGGCCATTTGCACAGGTAAGGCTGGCAAGGCTGTATTAAGCAGTTGAACTATCGACATACCCAGTAATACGCCGCAAAGCCCACCGGCCGCACTCAGCGCCAGTGCCTCCCATAAAAACAGCTGAAAAATAGTCCGTCTTTCAGCACCTAAAGCCCGCAGCAAACCAATTTCGGAAATCCGCTCTGAAACAGCAATAGTCATAATTGTGAGTATTCCAACCGAACCGACTAATAAAGAAACACTGCCCAACGCAGCGACTGCCAAGGTTAAAATATTCAAGATGGAGTCCATTTTTTCCAGCATTTGATTCTGTGCAACGAGAGTGAAATCCTCCATGCCGTGCCGGGCAATTAAAAGGTGTTTAATAGCTTCCTCCAGTTGTTTAACCGATGCCGTACTTTTATAAAGCACATGTATTTCCATCAGGCTCCCCCGATCAAATAGCTCCAACGCTTTGGCGGCCGGAATATAGAGGGTGTCATCCATATCAAAGCCCAGCATCTGGCCTTTTTTTTCCATGACACCGATCACCCGATAGCGGTCACTACCGATGCGGATGCGCTGACCTAAAGGGCTGGTAGTCGCGAACAGTTCCGCTGCCAATTTATCACCTAAAACGGCAAAGGCTCGCGGATTGCTTTGTTCGCCAGACGGTAAAAAACGCCCGATAGCGACTTTAGTTTTCCATACTTCGGGTACGCCAGAACTAACACCCAACACATTACTGCGTCGCTGTTTAGTACCCGCTTCAATACGCGCATTGCCCTGAACCAACGGTACGGTAGCAATAATGTTTTCCAGCTTGTTTAGACTGTCTGCATCAGCCAGGGTCAGCGGTCTAACCGTACTAATAGAGGAACCGGAAATACCAAACGTATTGGTTTTTCCGGGATGTATACCGATTAGATTTGTACCAAACTGGGTAAATTCTGCCAGCACAAAAGTATGAATACCGCGCCCTATCGAGGTCAGAATAATCACGGCCGCAATGCCGATAATCAACCCCAAAGCCGTCAATGATGAACGCAACTTATGACTGGTAATAGTTTTAAAAGACAAGGCCAGTAAATCGGCATAGCGCATAATTATCTCTTCGCTAATGCAGTAACCGGGTTAAGCTTTGCTGCTTTCCTGGCGGGTAATACACCAAACACCAAACCGGTACACAACGAAACACCTAATGCCGCAAATAACGCCCAAACAGGAAGATGAATGGGGAAACCGGGGTAAAAGGCCGCCAATGTAGTAAGCGTTACTTGCCCTAATGCTATCCCCAACACTGCACCTGCCAGCGATAATATCGCCGCTTCGGTTAAAAACAGCCCTTGTAATTGACGCCGGGTTGCGCCCAATGCTTTGAGTAAACCGACTTCAGCGGTTCGTTGGGCAACACTGACTAACATAACATTCATAATGAGCACACCGGCCACAACAAGACTAATCCCGGCAATACTAACGACAGTCAACGTCAACGCCGTTAATATCTTATCAAATGTATTGACCACACTATCCTGAGTAATAAGGGTAACGTCATCTTCGCCTTCATGGCGGGCTTTTATAATGCTTTTGATTTCATCGACGGCTTTGTACATTGACTGTTGAGATTTGGTTTCCACCAAAATCCGAAATAACGAACGGGTATCAAATAAAGCCTGTGCAGAGGCAACCGGAATAATCACCATTTCATCAAAATCGACGCCAATAGACTGCCCTTCCGACGCCAACACCCCAATCACCCGAAAACGCCGGTCATTGATCCGCAACCACTGCCCAAGAGCCGGTTGATCTGCAAATAATTGCTCGCGCACGGTTTGGCCAATCACACAAACCGGCAGGGCTTTATCAACATCCATTTTAGGTAGAAAACTACCTTGTGCCATCGTCAAATGACGCACTTGTCTTAATGCAAACGTGGAGCCGAATATATTGGTTTCCCGCTCCAAACCCTGCGCTGAAACGGGGGCGGAACCGATAGTCAGCGGCGCAATAGCGGCAATATGATAACTACGGAGTAGTGCCTCGGCATCTTCCAGCGTTAAATCCCTGGGTGTTTCACCAAACAGCGGCGGCTGACCACCTGTGGTTTCTGTGCGTCCCGGCAAGACAATAACCAAATGCGTTCCCAGTGCTTCAAACTCATTGACAATATAACTACGGGCACTTTCTCCCAAAGCTGTCAGCACGGTAACCGAAGCAATACCTATGCTCATTGCCAAAATAATCAACGCTGCACGTAAGCGTTGAGCGCTGATTGCACCTAATGCCTGAGTTAATATGTCTTTAATGAACATAAATTATTACTGACTCAGTTACTATTCATTTTGGGTTTGAGAAACTACCGTCATGAACATCAAGTCGGCAGATAAACACTTCATTAATTAATTGTAAATACAACAATCGCCATAGATGCACCTGATTAGCAGGATGTTTCAGCAAGCGACAAAAAGTCCGTCATTCCGGCAGGGAAGCCGGAATCCAGACACAGGGATGTTAAAGCTCGTAGACATCCGGCGCTTCGAATCGACGTACGAGATCCTGTAAAGTTACCGTCCATGGCACTGGATACCGGCTTCCCTGCCGGTATGACGGTG
>JAYTJI010000448.1:0-5583 GCA_043731245.1 Methylococcaceae bacterium
CTAACTATAATCAAACAGAATATGCAGATAAAATCCAGCAAAAGAAAGTTGTTTTGATTCAATTATTGCATTGGATGGGCGGATTGGTGACGGTCATGATCGTCTACACCTTCTATCATGCCGGAAGGATAACTCCGGAAGAAACCGGTTTAGTTGTATTATTGATATTAGCCTTAACAACTTTTCTTGATGGTATCAGAATTAGCTGGCAATTTAGTTTCGCCGGCATTTTTTTAGCTGTTATAGCAATTTGTGCGGCCTTTGTTGAAGAATACATCTGGCAAATACTGATGCTGGCGCTTAGTATCATAGCCTTTAGTTACTATTGGGAGTTCAAACGAAAACATAGCGAATAGCCTGCTCCCCCGTGGTTTTGGTCTTTTTAGATAGCCATTTCTACTTTTAATATTGGGTGATGCCGTGCATGGGATTTCTTACATTCTTCTTGTTCCGTTACTATTAACTGCCTATAAAACTGTTGCCGCAGAAGATGTCTGTCCAGGGGCAGATGTCACGGACCGGCAAAGTGTTGGTTCGTTTATGTCCATTATTGATGGTCAGCCCGCTGCTCCCGATACACCGCAAGCGCAAATAACAACTTTATACAATAAAAATAACGGCCAATTTCAAAGCCAATTTGTCGGCGGTATTGTTTTTGCGCAAACCGGGATTTTTTGTCAGTCACAACTGACTGTCACTACCCCAACATTAGTTGTCGATTCAGCAAGCACACAATTTCAAAATTCTGTAGCGGTCGCCTGGGAACAACGATGGTTGATCGACGATGGCCGTATGCCGACGCTTTCATCGCAACTTTCTTTCAAAGTTCCCTACAACACACCAGGGGCAAAAGTAGATATTGTGGCGACGTTTATTGCCGCTAAAAGTTTTACTGTCGGCGTCGGTTACGTCAACACCATTATAGAAAGCTCCAATGGTTTTGATGCGAATATCTTTAATTGGACGGTGATTCTTGGCTACAAACATATTATTCGTGATGGCCTTGAAGTCTTTGGTGATGTGTTTGTGCAAAAAGGCATCGCCGGTGGATTTGAAGCCGCCGTAGAATGGGATTTTACCGATGGTATTAGTCTTGGCCCCGGTGTTTCTGTGCTCTTCAATGAGCCCAGCAGTAATGGGGCAACGGATGTCACTGTGGGTGTCAACCTTTCGCGTGGTTTTTGAATTACTTAGGAGATAACAATGCACGTATTTTCAACAAGACGGCTAGGTTTGCTATTATCCAGTGCAATATTATTATTAACAGGATGTAGCAGTATAGAGAAAACATCTTTACAAAAATCGGATGGTTTTGAAGGAAACGCGCCTATTATTAGCGTAAAAGAATATCTCATACCTCAACCGGAAGTCATCGAAAGCGTTAACGGCCTGCTGGATGTCACGTTGCAAGCTGGGCCGGCTAAAGTAACCGTCGCTGACCACACCTTCCTGTCCAATGTCTATAATGGCAGTTATATCCCACCCGTCCTCAAAGCACAGCGCGGCGATACCGTGCGAATCAAGCTAGTGAATAATATCGGCCCTGCGGATATTATGATCTCCAAGCCTCAAGCCACCAATTTGCATTATCATGGCATGAATATCTCACCGCAAGAACCTGGCGACAATGTTTTTGTCTCGGTGCCACCTATACTTCCCGTCAGTGGATCCATGCACGGCATAACACAAACACCGTATTTAAAAGACAACACTTACCACTATGAATATGTCATACCAAAAGATCATCCGCAAGGGCTGCACTGGTTCCATTCACATTTACATCCCTACACTGAAGATCAGGTATTGAGCGGCATGTCTGGGCTTTTGATCATTGATGGTTACATCGAACAGCATTACCCTGAACTGAAAGCACTGCGACGTAAAACATTTTTGCTTAAGGATATTGCATTACCCGATGCTAAAGATGGCGCCCCCAAAACAAAAACTATCAACGGCACAATTGGCGGTACCGAGAACATTCGACCGGGCGAATGGCAAGTCTGGAATCTTGCCAATATTGGTGCTGATGCTTTTTTTGAATTTGCAGTCGATGGACATAAGTTTTGGGTGCTTGCCCGCGATGGCAACGTCATAGAAAATCCGGAAGAGGAAACATCCGTCTTGCTGCCGCCCGCAGCACGCGCCGTTATAGCGATTCAGGGCAATAAGCAAGGATTGTATGGCATACGGTCTTTGGAAGTGGACACAGGGCCTGCAGGAGATGACAATTCGCAAGTGTTGCTGGCATCGTTAAAAGTTGAAGGACAGCCAGTTACGGATGTTACCCTTGCACCACGATTGTTACGTCCAGCGGCCAAGATTGCTTCCATTCATCCGCGTGCCGAAGACTTGAAAAAAATCCCCATCACTCGCAAGCGGGTTATCGAGTTTTCAGAAACATCTGACGGTAAAACGTTCTTTATCAACCGCAAACAATACCAATACGACCGCATTGATGCAGAAGTGAAGCTGGGTGATGTCGAGGAATGGACGGTACGCAATGTTACCGGCGAACGCCATGTTTTTCATATCCATCAATTAGATTTTCTGGTCAAGGAAATTAATCATGACGACCAGGATTCCAAGGGGCTGCGCGATACTATCGATGTGCCCTATCAAGTCGATGGGGTGCCTGGTGAAGTTAAGCTAATCGTTCCGTTTACCAACCCTAATATTGTTGGCAAGTTCGTCTACCATTGCCATATTTTGGAACATGCTGATAACGGCATGATGGCGAATATTGTTGTTAAAAGATAATCTCAATGGTGATAAGAACAGCTCCTGCCCACCAGGAAGAACACTATGAAGATTATCTGCGTAGGTGGTAAGCCGAAATCTGATTGGCTCCTCCTCAGAGCAAAGATTTTTCCACTTACTTCACAATATCGCTAGTGTCGTACATCGTACAATTTTGTAACCACCCAATATTTCATGAAAATAATTCAGTTCAAAAAGTATTGTTTTTCAGGTATATACCTACTTACGAAATTCGTCTATCGACTAAGACTGGACAATACACAAGGATTAATCGTTCGCCTTGAGCTTGTGCTGTTAATCCGCTCATAGTTCGACAAGCCAACATGAACGGATTAACCTTACCTAACTCAGCTTTGTTGGTAGCCCAAAACGCTCTATTTTAAAAAAATCGATCATGTCTTTAAAACTCATAAGAATCATAACTGACTTGCCATGTAAGACTAAATTGAAGCAGTTGTTCCATATCAGTTGGGTGTCCTTGTTGGCAATCGTTGTGTCACTTTTTATCTGGTTAAGGCCGATGTCAGTTAATTCCCTGGACTATTTGATTTGGAAATTCTCAACAACGACACAGACCGAAACAGGCAATATTGATTACCGAGGCGCTCATATCCATTATGTGGCTTATGGACAAGGTGAACCCATGCTGTTGTTGCATGGAGGGTTGAGTAACAAACTCAGTTGGTTTTCTCAAATACCCTGGCTGGTGGCTTCCGGGCGACGGGTCGTCCTGATTGACACCCGTGGTCATGGCGATTCAACACCCGGCAACACTGAGCTGAGCTACCAACTATTTGCTGAAGATACTCTGCAAGTGCTTGATCGGCTTGGTATTCAGCGCACCGATATCGTCGGTTGGAGCGACGGTGGTATCATTGCATTAGTGTTGGGGCTGGAAGTACCGCAACGGGTGGGACGAATCGTTGCTATCAGCGCCAATTTCCAACCTTCCGGGTTGATTCCTGAAACGTATCGGGTTCAGGATAAGACGTTTACCTCGTTACCCAAAAAGTTTACGAATTGGTTACGTAGCTGGTGGTCAGGGGCAGGTGCAAGACATGCGGTTCTGGAAACGGAGATTAACGAATTGTGGCGGACAGCACCGCAACTTGTCCATTCCGATTTAAAGGTCATTACAGCACCAACGCTTGTGATTACAGGTGAAAACGACATCATTGACTTATCACATTCTAGGGAATTGGCGCAGAAGTTGGCGAACGGTGAGCTGGAAATTGTATTGGGTGCGGGACACGCAGCCCCTATTACCCATGCCCGACAGGTCAATCAATTAATTGCATCGTTCCTAGGCATCGGATTGCCGAAGTAATACGCCTATTTTTTAATATAGATCATCTCATGAAAATAAAAAAACCTCTGCTTGTTTGTCTCTTCTTAAGTGTCATGGCACTTGGCATCTGGCGGGTAAGTCGAATTACTCCGCCTGTTCTCCAGCATACTATTACTATAGAAAATTTTGGCGATATAGCCATTGCCGAATCGATGTGGGGTTCTCAGGGCTTGGTGCTGGTTTTTGTGGATAGCAAAAAATATCCAGTTAGCGATCTAGCGAAGCGCATAGCGGCAACCGGGGTTACCGCAGCCATTGTCGATATTTGGGAGGTTTTTGATGAATTTAATGCTGAAACGGGGGAATGTCTGGATCATAACTTTATCGCTACCTCTATCAACTCGCTGACAAAAGAACTACCATCACCTTCGGTAAACCATCTGATTGTTGCCGGCATTGCCGAAGGTGCGCTGATACCGTTTATTAATGCCCAATCCGTATCAGGAAATTCTGCCACTAATCTTTCTATCGGCTTTTCAGTCGATTTACCCACCGATTTAGTTTTGTGTCCGCCATTAACCATCAAAAACCAGAATCAAAACCACAGTTTGGTTTCGTCTTCAGGCCTGAAAAGCAACTGGCGTTCGGTCTGGACAGACCAACCCGAAGACGCGACTGCCATCTTTATCAGAACCTTGGGGAAGGTTGATACCCGGATTGCCCCATACGATACCCCACTCGATACAGTGCTGATTGAAGAGATCAAGACCAGCCTCGGGCAAACTAAACAGTCCTCACCACCCATGCCGGTAGTCGAAGTACCGGTTGCCAAACCCGGTGCCAATGTGACGCTTTTTTACTCCGGCGACGGTGGCTGGCGTGACCTGGACAGAACCGTTGCCGGAGAAATGGCAGCCCTAAATTATCCAGTGGTCGGTGTAGACGTGTTGCGTTATTTCTGGGAACACAAATCGCCGGAGCAGGCGGCCGCCGATCTGGCGGCAACAATGGCTTATTACCGTAAAAACTGGGGTACAAAATCCTTTGTATTGGCCGGTTATTCATTCGGCGCTGACATTTTGCCAGCCATTTACAACCGCCTGCCAGCACAAGATAAAGACAGTGTTCCGCTATTAGTGTTGATAGCACTGGCGAAGACTGCCGATTTTGAAATCCATGTCTCAGGCTGGCTGGGACAAAGCGCGGGCGAACAGCCTTTAGCACCGGAAATGATGCAAATACCTACCGCTAAGATTTTATGTGTCTATGGGATAGAAGAAAAAGCCGAAACAGCCTGTACCGGTTTGCTGAACAGCGAGGCTAAAATTTTAGAATTGCCGGGCGGACACCATTTCGATCAGGATTATCCTAAACTGACGCGGCAAATTCTGGATGTTTATCGTCAGCATGGCATTAACTAACTTGAGTCTTTTCTACAACACTTTAATAATCCGCCCATGACCCGCGAAACACTCAGCCGATTGACCCAGAAAATCACGCACTTATTACCATTGGTTTTATTTGTCTGTGCGCTTTAC
>JAYTJI010000449.1:0-1723 GCA_043731245.1 Methylococcaceae bacterium
CCAACCAATATAATCCCAATAGTCAACATGGAAAGCTATCGGGATAAAATCAGTCCACAACCGAGGATCGGTTTTTAGTTGGCTCACCCAATTATCGGCGGGTGGGCAGCTACTACAACCCTCAGAAGTATAAAGCTCAATTAAGGCGACTTGTTGCTCACTGCTTTGTAATGCAATAGTTTTATTTGCGTGCGCTGTAAGCGTCGATACGAAAAGTATAAATATATAAATTAGTTTCATTTTTGTGCCACCTTGCTGAAAAGACATAGCTTTTTAAAAAATCTGCATGCACTGATATTGCAAAATTATTTGCCGCTTTCAATATGCAGTGTTGCCAAAAATTTTCCGTATCCGGCTGCTGCCATTTCTTCCGCCGGAATGAACCGTAATGCGGCCGAGTTGATACAATATCTTAACCCGGTTGGTTTCGGGCCATCATTGAAGACATGCCCAAGATGTGAATCGCCATAACGGCTACGAACTTCCGTACGCGAAAAAAATGCAATCCCATCTTTTTTCTCGATAATATTTTCAGCGCTTAGCGGTCGGCTAAAACTAGGCCAGCCTGTGCCGGAATCAAACTTATCAGTAGACGAAAACAATGGCTCACCAGTGGCAATATCAACATAAACACCCGCCCGTTTCTCATCCCAGTAGGTATTTTTAAAGGGCGGTTCTGTGGCTTCTTTTTGCGTTACTTGATATTGCAACGGTGTTAGCGTTTTACGTAAAACGTCATCGCTTGGCTTAACATATTGAACACTAGTTTTTTCTTGAACAACTTTTGGGTGTAAATCGGCTCCCCAGGTTTTTTCCAAATACTGATCGCGGCCCGAGTGGAAACGATAGTATTGGTAACGGACCGGATCTTTTTTGTAATAATCCTGATGATGCTCATCAGCCGGATAAAAAGCCTCAATCTTTCTTATTTCTGTTATTACAGGCGTTTTGTAACGTCCAGACTCATTTAATAATTTCCGTGACTGTTCCGCTTTGGTTTTTTCTTCTTCTGTTTGATAAAAAATCAAGGTGCGGTACTGTTCGCCCCTATCAACAAATTGTCCGCCATTATCAGTTGGATTGACCATACGCCAAAAGCCATCAAGCAGTGCTTCGTAGCTGATCTTGTTAGGGTCATAATAAACCTGCACACTTTCCACATGTCCCGTCGTACCCTTGGAAACCTCTTCATAGCTAGGCTTGACAACATGTCCACCACTAAAACCTGAAATAGCGTCATGTACACCCGGCAATTTTTCAAAATCCGCTTCAGTGCACCAAAAACAACCACCTGCAAATGTAGCAACTGACAGGTTTTTAGGTTTTACTGTAGGAGCTGATTGCTGGTTTGTTTCGGCATAAGTGCTTAGCGCCAATAAAGAGACAATAGCGGTAATGAATAAAGATATATTTATTTTCATTGTTTGTTTTTAAGAAGTAACATGCTTTAAAAATTCGGCGCAACCTCATCAGTCGCTTTTGAGTTGTGATAAGTACAGAATCCTGTCAACCATTATCATAAATAAGGTAACAAACTAGCCAGTCATTTTTATTTGACCGTTTCGTGATGATTTCGTGATGATTCTATTTTATGCTTGACAGTGCTATAATTCGTACTACTACTCAGGAGATATTAAATGAGATCATGCTTGTCCCGCTTTTACCGTTCACTTGTTATCCTCACCGCACTGACTAGCACCAACTTTGCTTTCGCATCAGGCTC
>JAYTJI010000450.1:0-3293 GCA_043731245.1 Methylococcaceae bacterium
TACCCTAAGAAAAAGCGCCCGCAAAGACTTCTCATCAAAATTCTCAGCCTTCAGGCAGGAAGAAAACCAAACGGCTTTTAAATCACTGTTCGCTGCAAAAGCATAGGCATCACACAAGCTTCATTACTTCTTCTCCAGAGGCATGGGCATCTACATAACTCTTTAGACATTAAATAGTGTATTTAACAGTTAAATTTTCAACAAATTCAAGTGAAAATATTAATAGATTAAGTACTATTTAAGGATACACTGTAATTAAATTCTAATCAGCAGTTAAAACAGGCTTAGCTTAACGATGCTGCCAGACTGGGTTGTACGCTATGCCTTTAACCCGGTCAGTAAGCTATCGTGAAAATAACCGAAATTGTCTGAAAATGCGTGAAATTCGTCATTGCGTCAGCATATTTTAACGGACAGTATTGAGGAGTAAAATTTGCTAAAGCCTTCAGGCTAAAGCATTGGGAGACATCACAGCAACTATCAGGCGGTGAGTGATTATGAATAATAATGATAATAAAAAATCAACAGGGCTCTGGGTACAGCGATTGTTCAAACAATCCGGCGCATCGAAAGTATTACCTCAAAGTAAAACCTGTTATGCCCATCGCTATCATGAAAGCTATGCCTTACTGGTGCGAAACCCATTCAGCGCTTTATTTTCCGATGCAGGCAAGGAGCAGACAAATCGGGAGTCTGACACAGCTAATACCCAACGGTTTTTCGAACATGAATCGCCACTATCAACGGGTAATCTCGTCACTTTTGAGCCTGCTCAAACCTATGATGCAAATCTATCACAAGCTCCGGCCGGTAGACGCGATCTTGCTAGTGGTGTGTCGTTAAATGCTCAATTCACGGTTCTGAATTGCTATGACGAAACGCCCGATACCAAAACGTACCGACTTGGGGTGCCTAATGGGCAGATTTTTGATTATTCGCCCGGACAATATATTACGCTTTCAATTGTTATCTCGGGGCAGGAGTACAAACGCTCATATAGCCTGGCATCAAGTCCTACATGCTCCAAAAACCTGGAGATCACCATAAAAAGAGACCCGAACGGCGGAGTGGTTTCCAATTGGCTCAACGATCATCTCAAGATCGGTGATACCGTCAACTTGAAAGGGCCGTTTGGAAAATTCAGCTGTAAAAACCAGGCCTGCGAAAAAATTCTGTTTTTAGCGGCTGGCAGCGGCATAGTCCCTATCATGTCAATGTTGCGTTGGCTTACCGCTACCGATGCCCGTGTCGATGTCCGCTTGTTACTGTCTTTTCGAACCCCTGAAGATATTATCTATCGCGATGAGCTTAAGCTGATCGCCGCCCGCCATAAAAATATCAGTATAGCTCTTACCCTAACGACGGATGCAATTGGTCGCTATCAATGGCCCGGTTTAACCGGACGAGTTAACGAAAAACTGATCAATGAACTGGTTCCGGATTTGCCTGAGCGAATGGTTTATTTATGCGGGCCCGATGCTTTCATGGAAGCGTGTAAAAAAATTCTGCTGAAATTGACTGTGCCAGCTGAAAAATTATTTTGTGAACGCTTTACCGTCAATAGTCCTGTCGCAAAACCCGAAAATTCGCGACTTGGACAATCATCAAGAAGCAAAACCGGAAGCTATCGGGTCAGCTTTGCCAAATCAGGCAAAACGATTGCTGCGGATGGGCGAATGACACTACTGGAACTCGCCGAAAAGTCCGGCATCCTCATTGGTCATGAATGTCGTAGCGGCAACTGCGGAGAATGCATGATTAAATGCCTGAAAGGCAAGGTCGAGATGACGGATGAGGCGGAAATCGATGATCTCGATAGAAAAAATGGCTGGGTTTATACCTGTTGTGCCTATCCGGCTTCAAACCTCGAACTGGATGTATAACAAGAACTTTGTAATGGGATTTATTAAAAAATAAAGGAAAGATAACATGTTCCAATTATTTAAAGCCAAACCAAAAAATTCGCCTTCCGCAGCTCCGGTTACCTTGTTACCGGGCTCTGAAGGTGAACATTGTTTACAACAAAAATACAGCACGACGCAGCGGGCATTGCGCTTTTATGACAAGCAGGTGTTAAATTATTTATCGCCTGTTATGAAAGAATTCATCGCCAGACAGGAAGTGCTGTTTATTGCAACATCCGATAAACACGGCGACTGTGATTGCTCTTTTCGTTTCGGCAAGCCGGGATTCGTCAGACCGCTAAACGATAACTATCTGGTATATCCAGAATACCACGGCAACGGCGTGATGGCCAGCCAGGGCAATATCACCGAAAACCCGCATATCGGCATGATTTTCGTCGATTTTTTTGCCAGCACTGTCGGCCTGCATGTGAATGGCAAAGCTAAAGTCGTCGAGCATGAAGACCTGCTGAAATATCAAAAAAATCTGCCGCAGGATGTCATTGATGAGATTAACTCAGAAGGCAAGCACCGTCCTGAACGCTGGATTATGGTCGAAATTGAAGAAGCCTATATCCACTGTTCCAAACATATCCCCCTGCTTAAAAAAGCGAAAAAGGAAATTACCTGGGGTACGGACGATGACGGGCTAAAGCGTAGTGATTTTTTTGCCCTTCATGATATTCCCCTTTATCAAAAAATCGGCGGTGAGGCTGCGATTCAGGCGATTACTGAAGCGGTTACCCGGAAGTTATTGCAGGACGATAAACTCCGTCCTTTCCTGGATGAAATAAATCTCCAGACACTCTTGGATAACCACAAACATTTTTTAAAAACCGTATTTGGTGCTTATGGGACTGAACAGGACAAACCGGAAAATTTTCGCGAATTTTATAGAACACAGATCATCTCATGCTTGAATGATGTACAGCTGGATACAGCACTGGGGTATCTTAAAAAAACCCTAATTGAACTGGATGTGCCCGAGCATGAGATTGTAAAATTGATGGCATCCCTGGTGAGAAAAAACAAGGCTTAACAACAGCATCACATTACCTACAAATACAGGTTTGCGCTACTTAATGCACGCATTTTCGACTAGCCGTAAATTAATATTTTCATCATTGTTTGCTATTGGAATAAACTTGCCTTGAGTAGCGGTGTTGTCGTTGCTCATTGAAATTTATTTTTGGAGTGCCTAGTATGCATATTTTGCTTGTTGACGATCATACCCTGTTTAGAGAAGCGCTGCTGCATGTCCTTAAGCAACTGGATGCACAAGTCGTAGTACTTGAGGCCGCTAATGCTGAGGAGGCGGCACAACTGATTTCCCATACCCGTAATCTTGATCTGGTTTTGCTGGACATCGATTTGCCGGGTGTAGACGGG
>JAYTJI010000451.1:0-2117 GCA_043731245.1 Methylococcaceae bacterium
TGTCCCGGTTTACGCGCATCGATTAACTGTCGGGTCACTAACACAATGATAATAAAAACAAAAAAAGAAATTTCCGCCAGTGAGATCACCGACCCTTCGGTTTTTAAGAAGCGCCGTCAAATCATCAAGGCTACGTTGGCGACTATGCTTACCGGTGGAGCTATTTCGTCAACATTGGCCAACAGCACGCTACCGGTTTGGGTGGATTTTACCAAAGCCCCTGTTTCTAAATATTATTTGGCCGTTACACCTGCTGAAATCACCAAAAACCATACGAACTATTACGAGTTCTCATTTAATAAAAAAGAGGCAACCAGCCTGGCACAAAATCTGGTTACCGATCCCTGGTCTGTAGAGATCAGCGGCGAAGTGGAAAAGCCCGGTAGTTATCATTTGGAAGATATCTTAGGTCAACATACCCTTCAGGAGTATGTCTATCGCCTGCGTTGTGTCGAGGCGTGGTCTATGGTTGTGCCCTGGGTGGGTTTTCCGCTGGCCAGTTTATTAAACATGGTAAAACCTTTATCGACTGCCCATTTTGTAAAATTTACCGCTGTTTATCAACCACAAACCATGCCCAAGCAACTTGCAAATGCGATGTTAGAATGGCCTTATGTTGAGGGTTTGCGCATTGATGAAGCCATGCATCCCCTGACAATACTGGCCGTTGGCATGTATGGTGAGAGCCTACCAAAGCAAAATGGTGCTCCGTTACGTTTGGTTGTGCCCTGGAAATACGGTTTTAAAAGTATAAAAGCGATTGTAAAAATCGAGTTGACAAAAAGAGCGCCGATTACAACTTGGAATAAATTTGCACCCAATGACTATGGTTTTTACTCCAATGTAAATCCTGCGGTTGCCCATCCACGCTGGAGTCAAAACAGTGAGCGCCAATTAGGCAGCCGTTTTTTTACCCCACGTCGACAAACTGAATTATTTAATGGCTACGGTAATCAAGTAGCGTCTTTGTATAGTGGTATGGACTTGAGGCATTTTTTCTAATGCCTTTTCGATTCAACAATTTGTATTCCTTAACTCTGTCCGTTTGTTTAATACCTTTGTTTTGGTTGCTTATTGATACAGCTTTCGACAATTTAGGGGCAAACCCTATTCAAGCCCTACATATTCGCCTTGGGGATTGGTCATTACGTTTTTTATGGCTAACGCTGGCTATTACGCCCATTCAAACCGTTACCAAATGGCGTGGTATGACAGAGTACCGACAAATGTTAGGGTTGTACGCTTTCTTTTATGCGACTTTACATTTGCTGGCCTACTTGCTGGTAGATCATGCTCTAGTGTGGTCTATTATTGGTATTGATATCATTGAAAGTCAGTATATTTGGTTTGGTGTGCTAACTTACATCATTATTTTTTCATTAGCGCTGACATCGCCTAAATGGGCTAAGAAGCGCATGGGTAAAAACTGGAAAAAACTTCACCGGTATATATATTTGGCAGCAGGTGCAGGCATCATTCATTATTACTGGCAACTCAAAGGTAATATGGCGGAACCACTCTTTTATTTGGTAATCCTCTTTTTATTACTGGGCTTTCGCGTTTTAGTCTGGTTTAAAAACCGTCAATTAACTAGATTGATGATTCCAATAAGCAAAAGGATGTTGGTCTTGACAGAAAAGCAAGTGATGTCCGAAACAATCCGCGAACAGCAGGTGAACGAAACTGAAAGGCTTGATGAATCAGGAACCCACCAACACATTTAAAGGTTCTTTTCTAAGCCCGGTATCGTGCATCAACACTGACGTGGAAAAGTCAGATTGTTTTCCTCGTCAACCTTGACCCGATTCCGTAGATTCAAGTTCTTGCGTTCTATCCTTCTGGGTGTTCCGCTTGCGAATCTCATGCTTACCAAAGACATACCTCAGTGCCTTGCTGTCCACATGATCAATCACATACCACACCAACGCTGCTCATATTTTTTGCCCACATAAGATCGCTGTTCATCCATTTCGGCCTCGCAAAAGGCTTCCCAACTGCACCTACAACTACCGGCAACTCCTAGGCAAAAAAAAACCCAGGATTTAAGTCCTGGGTTTTGATATAAGCGCTTGGCAATTCCCTACTTTCGCATGGCAAACTGCCACACTATCATCGGC
>JAYTJI010000452.1:0-2222 GCA_043731245.1 Methylococcaceae bacterium
GCATTTGTTTGTTTTGCCATTAGCTAATTCACTGCTTAGTTGCATTATAACATATTGATTATAAATATTAAATGTGTTTTTCGGTCAGGCACTAATTAAAAACGGCTCACTCTGTAAATTACGCATTGGAATGGATCGTAGCACTCGATTTTCAAGGTCATCAAGCACTAGAGCCACCGCATAATCAGCCAAATTGCCGACTTCTGTTTTCAGGTTTTATTATTATGAGCCTTTCTTAATCCCGCCAGAAGGGGGGCTAAATGCAGACAAAGTGTTTCTCGTGGCTTTCTTCTAAAGCCCTATTATAATCCGAAGCAGGCGAAAGTATGGCACGCCTTGCTCTCATCAATAGAGTCTCATTTTCTATCATCTGCCGTCATTAGCCGCGCCGCGAGCGCATGATCTGAAAACGTTTCCAGGGCTTTACCTACTGTCTGACAGTGTCCGCCCTGGGTTTTATAGTTTTGCTGGTAATTATGGATATACTCCATAACGGTATGATCGATCAGGTACCCATTGGTGAAATCGAAAATAATTGTTTTGCCCGGTTCCAGCTTGGCGAGCGCTTTTTTTAACGGCAGGAAGTTTGAAAACAGCGCCGAACCTAACAACTTGACAACCAGCGTATCGTTATTCTGTTGTTGAATTGTAAAATGAATTTTGAACAGATTGCTAAGCCAAACACCACGCACTAAATCAATAACCAGTTTTACAACAATACCCAAAGTGACGCCTATCAATAAATCGGTCGCTAATACACTGATAATCGTGACAACAAACATAAACAACTGATCTTTGCCAACATCCAATACGTTTAAGAATGTTTTAGGCGAGGCTAAACGATAGCCGGTATAAACGAGTATTACTGCCAATGAAGACAGCGGAATACTTTGGATAAGTCCGGGAAACAAGACCACAAACAAAAACAATAACAGGCCATGAAAAAAGTTAGCCCAGGCTGTTTTTGCCCCATTACTGATATTATCTGAGCTACGCACAATCTCTGCTATCATCGGCAAGCCGCCCATTAAACCAGCCACTATATTACCTATTCCAATGGCAGTTAAATCACGATCAAGATCAGAAGTGCGTTTATAAGGATCGAGTTTATCGACCGCTGTCGCAACCAGTAAACTTTCAAGACTGCCCACTAGATTGATAGCAATCACTGCTTCCCAGAAGGCTATTGTAAATAGCTTGGAGAAGTCGGGGAAATAAAAGCTGTCCAGAAAATTATCGGGAAGCGCAACCAAGTAATTCGATCCACCACTAACTGCGCTTTGAACCAGATTAAAATGCCAGGCAAAGACGATACCCACTAACACAACAATGACCGCAGCTGGAATTCTGCTGCCGATGAATGGCCAAATAATCAATATTAACAGCCCTAAAAAACTGATGAGGACAATCTCTGTGTTCATACTCAGCAAGCTATGCGGAATCTGCGCAATGATCGAAAATAGACTGCCCGGTTCCGGCGTAACTCCGAGCATGACGTGAGTTTGTGTGGCGATTATAATAATGCCTATCGCAGCTAACATTCCATGCACCACAGACGTGGGAAAAAAGGAACTCAGCTGCCCCATCTTAAATATCCCCATCAACATTTGTAACGCACTGGCCACCACAATTGCCGCCAGGGTATAACAGTAACCGGCCAAAGCATCGCCTTCACCCAGAGCTTGTACCGCCGCCAATACCACCACAATCAAACCGGCGGCAGGGCCATTGATGGTCAGGTACGAACCGCTAATCCGCGATACCAATACTCCTCCGATAATAGCGGTGATAATGCCCGCAGACACCGGAAAGCCGGAAGCCATGGAGACACCCAAACACAACGGCAAGGCGATAAGAAAAACCAGAAATCCGGATTGTAAATCACTACGCCAGTTTTCTTTTAAGCCTGCTAAGCCGGTTTTTGGGGTAGCTGGTAGGGATGGTTTATTCATGAAAGTCCTCGTTTATTGTAAGAGTGTGTCTCTAAATCATTTTCAGGTGACCACTATACCACTGTAGCATTGACAGTAAGCCTTGCGACGATTTTATTGCGTTACATAACTCAGCCTGCGATCCGCATCTACACGGGCATGGCTACTTTAATGCAGATGAATGTGTATTTTTAGCGGCTTTTTATTTATCCCATCTGTCCCTGTAGGATGAAGAGTAAAAAATAAAGCATGACAAAGGCTTAGTGTAAGCTCTATCATTTTCATCTTTTT
>JAYTJI010000453.1:0-1615 GCA_043731245.1 Methylococcaceae bacterium
TTATTATGGGGCAATGACCTCAATCAATTTTACTTAAGCACGGTAGGCTTATAGATTCATGTTGAAAATCGGCCTTACCGGCGGCATAGGCTGTGGCAAAACTACGGTTACCAGAATTTTCGAGGGCCTAAAAATACCGGTGATTGATGCTGATGAAATAGCCCACCAACTCGTTGCAGTCGGGCAACCGGCACTCAATAAAATTGAGCATGAATTCGGCAAAGACCTACTCAACCCGGATGGCTCTTTGAATAGAAAAAACCTCAGGGAACTTGTTTTTTCCGACCCCAAGAAAAAACAAAAACTGGAAACCATTCTTCATCCTTTGGTGTATGAGTCTATAGAAACAGAACTTAACCAACTGAATCAATTAAACAAACCCTACTGCATTATATGCATCCCCTTATTATTCGAAACAAACATGACCGGCTTTGTCGACCGGATTCTAGTTGTCGACTGTGCTGTTGAAACCCAAATCGAACGCGTAAGGAATCGGGATAATATGACTATTGAAAGAATACACTCGATTATTGACAGTCAAGTATCACGCGCCTCCAGAAAAGCCCAAGCTAATGACCTCATCGATAACTCTGAAACTGACGATAGACTTGCAGAAGAGGTCAAAAAACTGCACAATTTGTACCTTTCATTAAGCGCTTGCCAGGAAAAACGTGTCTGTGAATAACACTATTACTTATGAATTTCCACTCAATGAACGAATCCGCGTTTTCATAAGACTCGAACAGCTATTTCAACAATTTATCCATTTTTCAGCTGGCGGGACCGTTGCCGACAAACGCGCTGCAATTACAGTCCTGCTTGATATTATGTCGATTTTCAGACGCAACGATCTAAAGTCTGAAGTTTTGAAAGAACTTGATCGTCAGGCAACCGTACTGGGTAAAATCTCTAACAGCGAAGGTGTCGATAAGGAGCGGTTACAAGAAATTCTTGACCAACTTGCCCAAATCAGTAAAAAACTCTATGCGGTTACCGGGAAAATTGGCATCAATATCATGGAAAGTGCTTTATTCCAAAGCATTACCCAACGCAGTTCTATCCCTGGCGGCACTTGTTCTTTCGATTTGCCTGAATACCATTATTGGCTGGAACAAGAAGAATCCATTCGCTTAAAAGATCTGCAATACTGGAGCAGCCCATTTATTGACATCCATACAGCAATCGATTTTATTCTTAACTTTATACGCAACAGTCGAGCACCCAGTCAGGAAGTGGCCGTTGCGGGTTTTTTCCAGATTTCGCTGGATCGAAGCCAACCTTTCCAGTTGCTCAAGGTAAGTGTAGATGAATCACTGCCCTGCTTTGCTGAAATCAGTGGCGGCAAACACCGCTGCACTATCAGATTTATAGAACCGTCTTCTGATGACAAACGCCCAACACAAAGCACTGAAGATATTCCCTTTGTTTTAACCTGTTGTTTATTCTAATGTCATCCATCGGCGCACCACACACTGTAAAATGTCCTACTTGTAAGCGTCCTGTTGCCTGGACACCTGAACAGGAATTTAAACCGTTTTGCTGTGAACGTTGTAAATTAATAGACTTGGGTGAATGGGTTATGGAAGAGAAAAGAATTCCGGGCGAAGCTCTGGAA
>JAYTJI010000454.1:0-10297 GCA_043731245.1 Methylococcaceae bacterium
TGGCTTTTTCGGTAGCGTAATCCAGCAATTCAGCTTCATAAGCTGCAATCGCCTCCATACCGATTGCGTTTAGATAATCGATAGCCGCACCTAAGCCGACAACACCGGCAATATCCGGTGTGCCTGCTTCAAACTTGTACGGTAGGGTATTATATTCAGTTTCTTCAAAGGTGACTTTGCGAATCATATCACCACCACCTTGATACGGTGGCATGGCTTCCAGCAACGCCTGTTTACCGTACAACACACCGATACCAGACGGCGCATAGAGTTTATGCCCTGAAAAAACATAAAAATCACAATCCAGTTCTTGTACATCCACTGTCATGTGCGGGATAGCCTGTGCGCCATCCAACATAACGGGTATGCCTTTAGCGTGAGCTACGGCGATTATCTTTTTAACCGGATTAATCGTTCCCAAGGCATTGGACATGTGAACAACGGAAACTAGCTTGGTTTTATCACTGATAAGTTTCTCAAACTCAGAAAATATCAATTCACCCCGCAAGTTAATAGGTGCGACCTTCAATACTGCGCCGGTTTGCTCACACAGCATTTGCCACGGCACAATATTGGAATGATGCTCCATTGCGGTAATAATGATTTCATCACCCGGCTTGATATTGGTTTTGCCGTAAGTTTGCGCGACCAGATTAATGGCTTCGGTAGCGCCTCTGACAAAAATGATTTCTTTGTCGCTGGCCGCATTGATAAAACCTTTAACCTTGGTGCGTGCGCCTTCAAAAAGATCTGTAGAACGCACACTTAAGGTATGTACGCCGCGATGAACATTGGAGTAATCATGGCTGTATAAATGTACGATGCTGTCAATAACGGCTTGCGGCTTTTGGCAGGTAGCAGCGTTATCCAGATAAACCAGCGGTTTGTTACGTATTTTTTCTGCCAGAATGGGAAAATCAGTGCGAATTTTTTCTACGGGGAAGTTTGTCATAGTTTTGTCTGTTCAGATGTTGACGTGTTGCTTATTCACTAGCAACATATTATATTTATCTTTGCTTTTAATTTAGTTTGATTGTACTTATGGCTACTGTTAATCCTACAAAACACCTGACCAACCTCGATGAATGGCGCAGATTGGGCGAAGCTAATATTTTTCCGCCAGAAAGCCGTGTAGAACTAATGGACGGAGAAATTTTAGATATGGCACCGATAGGTTTTAATCACTCAGGACATTTGAATCGTCTCAATAAATTACTGACAAAGCTTGCACCGGATGATGTTATAGCCAGTGTACAAAACCCCCTCCAACTGGGCGATCTTTCCGAGCCTGAACCGGATTTCATGCTGTTAAAGCCCAATACTGATTTCTATTCATCCCGTCATCCCAATGCCAACGATGTATTGCTGCTGATTGAAGTCGCCGATAGCTCGCTGGCGTTCGACCAAAACCAGAAGCTACGTTTATATGCGCTGCACGGCATTCCTGAATACTGGCTGCTTAACCTCAATGACTCGTGCTTGGAAGTGTATCGAAAACCAAACGGCGAGGTGTATGCCGAAAAAACTACGTTACACGTCGGCGATAGCCTTACCTTGTCACAATTACCTGAAATTACACTCCGCATTACCGATATTCTGTAACGCATGGCACTTTTTTTGGTGCCCAATTAAACGCATCTATCCCATCCCTCTTGCAATTTGTATGGAGTACAAACCTAGGTTTGTACTCCGAATTTACTAGGAATATGATCACTTAGGAATGAAAGTTAAATAACTTGTACATTTGAATCTTTGTGGGAGCGGCTTTAGCCGAGAATTACGCGGCTAAAGCCGCTCCCACGTTAACTCCCGTCCAGGTTATTTAGTAACCGTTCCTTAAGTTATAACCAGCTCTTTTCAACACCTTCCTGAGGGAAGCGCACTAAAACCTGCTCTAAAACCATATCGTGTAAGCCCTTAATCTTTATCTTATCGACCATTTCGTTAGCAAAGGCAAAGGTCAACATATTACGCGCAGTCTCTTCATCAATACAACGCGATTGCAGGTAAAAAATGGATTTTTCATCCAACTGCCCCACCGTCACACCATGTCCGCATTTCACGTCATCGGCGTAAATTTCCAGCTGCGGCTTAGTGTCTGCTTCTGCATCATCCGATAACAGCAGATTACGGTTATTCATTTGCGAATCGGTTTTTTGGGCATCTTCAGCCACAATCACCCGGCCCTGAAAAACGCCACGGGCTCTATCATCCAGTACGCCTTTATACAGCTCGCGGCTGATTCCGTGAGGCTTTAAGTGGTTGATGCGGGTATGGTTGTCGATGTGTTGGCGTTTGACGCCCAGATATAAACCATTCAATTCGCAATCTGAGGCATGATCTAAATCAGTATGTATATCGGACCTCGCCAGCAAGCCGCCAAAGGCAAAGTTATGGTGTGTAAATCGGGCATCCCTGGATTGTTTAACGTAAGTACCGCCAAAATGATAGGCTTTGTCAGACTCACATTGCATTTTATACAATGTGACATCAGCATTCGCACCCACAAAAACCTCAGTGACTGCGGCTGACAAATAAGCGTTATCCAGACCGGCAAAGGTTTCTATTATTTTAGCGTCCGCCATTTCATCAGCAATGATAACTGTGCGCGTAGTGGTCAAGACATCGGCGCGAGTGGCGACGTGCAAAACTTGTACGGGCTTTTCCAAAATCTGTTTAGCGGGAATATGGACGAATAAACCATCAGTAAACCATGCCGTATTGAAGGCGACAAAACTATGCTCATCGTTATTAACAGCTCTATTAATATATTTTTCCAGTGTGTCCGGCTGCTTTACCAAGGCATCCGCCATGTTCATGATGGCAACCGTTTCCGGCAAGCCCTCTAAAACCGAAAGTTCCGCCGAAAAATGTCCGTCTACCAACACCACCGACCACGCATCTTGCAATTGATACGATTTCAGCCAATTGCGGTCAACATCAATGGCGACAGTACTTGCCGCAGGCAAAAACAGTTTCTTCTCAATACCAGATATATTGGTATAACGCCATTCTTCTTCACGCGGCGATGGAAAGCCCCGCGCTGAAAACTTCGCTAAGGCTTCGTGTCTTAACTGCTGCAACCAAGGCAATGTTTGTCCTGGCAATGCAGGCGCTACCATTTGGTATTCTGCCGCATAACGGCTTGCTATTGCCGTAGTCATTAAGCTGCCGCCTGCGTGTCTTCAAGCCAACTGTAGCCTTTCTCTTCAAGCTCTAATGCCAGTTCGGCGCCGCCTGATTTAACAATTTGACCATGCGCCAAAACATGCACAAAATCCGGTTTAATGTAATCCAGCAAGCGTTGGTAATGCGTCACCATGACAAAGGAACGATCAGGAGAACGCAAGGAATTAACGCCTTCTGCAACCACTTTTAACGCATCTATATCAAGACCGGAGTCGGTTTCATCCAAGATACACAACTTGGGTTCCAGTATCGCCATTTGCAGGATTTCATTACGTTTCTTTTCGCCGCCCGAAAAGCCTTCATTTACCGCCCGGTAAAGAAACTTTTCATCCATTTCCAGCAAACGCACCTTGCCTTTAACCAAGGTTAAAAAATCCATCGCGTCCACTTCCGGTTGACCGTGATGTTTGCGTATCGAATTGAGCGCCGCTTTTAACAAATAAATATTGCTGACACCAGGAATTTCCACCGGATATTGAAACGCCAGAAACACGCCTTCACGCGCCCTGATTTCCGGCGGCATTTCCAGTAAATCCATGCCCTGATAAGTCACCGACCCACCGGTCACGGTGTAACCGGCCTTGCCTGATAAAATATGCGACAAGGTGCTTTTTCCGGAACCGTTAGGCCCCATGATGGCGTGGATTTCACCCGCCTTAACCTCAAGGTTAATACCTTTAAGAATCTGCTTATCGTTTACGTTGACGGTTAAATTTTTAATACTGAGCATGAAAGTTCCAATGGGTTTTTAAGGGTCTAAACGGGAGGATTAACATTTGTATCATCTTGGATCGTTTCCGGTTGAAGCTGATTATATTCAGGCTGATAACGCGTTTTGATAAACGCAACAAACCTTCTATTTGCCGCAGCGCTTCAGGAGGCAATAGCTCCAGGTCATTTAAAAGTTGTGTTCTGTTCATAATTTTATCCTGTCGCTTACAAAACCCAGGGATTAATCACCGGAATATTGCATGCATAAAAGTCGCGCTCGTTGCAGGTTACTAAAGTTAAGTGATGAGTGTAAGCCGTTGCAGCAATAATGCTGTCCAAAGAAGCAATCGGTTGTCCCTTTTTTTCGGCATTTGCAACAATTAAACTCCAGTTTTCCATTACGCTTAAATCAACTGTTAAAATTCTGTTTTGATAATCTTCAAGTAACGTTTCCAGCCAAAATAACAAATCTTGTTTTTTCTTGGAAGCGGGTAATTTATTAATGCCTTTTTTAATTTCGCCAATATTGATGACACTTAAATAAAGGTCTTCAGAATTCGTATTTTCCAACCATTCGATAACACCACTATTCGCATTAAGTTTGGTTAATTCAGAAATAGCACAAGTATCAAGCAAGTATTTCAAAGCTCTATATCCTTTGGATAATCCCGCTGACGTTCAAATTCAATTTCTTCTATCTTGGGTGCGTTAAGCAGGAATGTTTTAAAATCGGCTTTGTTTGCTGTTGATTCTCTGGCAGATTTATTTTTTTCGATTAAAAACTGATAAAAATCGAGTAATTCTTGTTGTGCTATAGGGGATAAAGCTAATAAGTCGATAGTAGGCATTTCTTGTTCCTTCAGATAAGGATGTAGTTAGTTTTTTATTGGCTCGAATTTATCATTGTTTTTGATGGGTTTCGCTGCCTCTCTACCCATCCTGCCGTGCTAATATCAGCTAGCTTTAAGTTGCTCAGTAACTCAACTAAATTATGTACTGTAGTGCTTGGATTATCGGTTGCGGGTTTTGTTGTAACCTGAATACCTTTCCAAGATTCCATTAGCCTTTGTGCATTTTTGATAGCTGTATTTTTCTGTTCTTGAGTGAGGATCAGTAACTCATTCTTCTTATAGTGATAATCATGCCCTAACTGTTTGACAAGTTTATCCCTATCAATAGCCGTATTTCTATATTCAAAATGCAGTAAATACCAAATTTCAAAACAGGGATTAGAATAAGCAACTTTAATCTTTTTACTCTTAGCTCCAGCTATAGCTTGATTAAAATTATCCAAAGTATGACCACCACTATTAGTTCTCTCTTCGTCTCGATCAATCACTATCCATGGGTGGTCAAAATCTTGGTAATTTGGATGATCAAGCAAATCTTGTAAAACCCCGCAGGGGTCAGTGTGTTGGTGTTTTGCGACAATTAAAGAGGATGCGGCAATGGCGTGATTTTTTCTAAGGTCATCAAAAATAGCACAAAAATATAAAGGCGCAGATAAGCTGTCTTCACAAGCGATAATAACGGTTTCGCGCTCAGGCCTGGTGTTTTGTGTTCGGTTAATTTTGGCTTGTTTTCTAGCCTTTTTGTTACTTACAAAGCATTCTGCACCTTGTCTTCTTGGCATTACAACTCACCTATATAGGGCACAGCACCGAAACGTCCTTGTAAATAATGTTTTTCTAAATTGTCAGTTGCCCTGACATCTTTACCTTTATTGTTTTTTCTAAACTCAAGCAAGGAATAAAGCTCGGTGCTACCGTATTGGTTTTTTTCAGTGAACCAGATTTGATCGCGCTCAAAAAGTTCCGGGACTGATAACAAATGAATATCGTGAGTGACGAAAATTAACTGGGCATTATGTTTATTTAATTCTTTATTATTAAACAGCTTGATGAAGCACTCCGTTAGCATCGGGTGAAGACTAGCATCAAGTTCATCGATTAATAATACTCCTCCACTTTCCAAGGTATCTAAAATAGGCGCAGAAAGTGCGAAGAATTTTTTCGTGCCTTGCGATTCATCTTCATCTAACTCAAATAATACTGAGCCTATTTCTTGATTTTCAGCGTTAAATTTTTTGTGGAGGGATTGTAATGATTCAATCCATGCGCTTGCACCATTATTAACCTCGTGAAGCATTTTTTGTTTTGCTTCTTTTGAAATAGACGGGTCATTCATAAAATGCTGAGTAGCCGCACTTGTCACATCTTTTTGCCCGACCGCTATTTCTTCTATACCTAGGTCTGCGGTTTTGACTAATTTAAGTAATTCGGCTTTAGCGCCACTATCTGCCATTTGAGTTAAAGCAAAATTAACGTAGCCTTCATTTTCTAAGCCATCAATACAATTAAAACGAACAAACCATTGCAAAATTTTCTTTGAAATATCACCATCATTTTGGTCACACTTCCAAATAAAAAGCTGATTGTCGGGTACTTTTAGGCCAATTCCCTCTTTAAATTTTTGCTTATTAATGTAATGCAGATTCTGTTCGCTGTCTCGTTCAAATAGACGCGCTTCTTTGCCACTTTCATCGCTAAAAAGCCATTCAGCATAGACAGTTGTGCTATCGGCTTCAAAGCCATAACGATACTTAGTGTTCTCTAAAAAAAATACAATTTCAAAATAACTGGAAGCCTTTTCCGTTTCTGTGCTTAACCGAAAAGGTTCATGTGGTAATTTATCAGTCGATTGGGTAATTTTAAGTTTATTTAATACTAGCCCACCCATAAAACTCATTGCTCTTAAGAGATTACTTTTGCCACTGGCATTAGCTCCATAAATTACCGCGCTATTAAGTAAGTGAGTGTCTCTTACTTGAAAGCTATGTTCGCTCTCTTTGTTTGAAGCGGTGTTCATACTGAACGTAACCGTATCTTTGATAGAGCGGAAATTGTTAACGCTAAATTGTAGCAACATAATGGCGTAAAAATTAATAATAAGTTGGTTTTTTGTAATTTTTATACAAAAATCAATCTTAAGCAAGAGTATTATTTCGTTTTTTACAACTTACCCTACCGACCCTTCCAGACTCAGCCCCAACAACGCCTGCGCCTCTACCGCAAATTCCATCGGCAGTTCCTTGAATACTTCCTTGCAAAAACCATTGACAATCATCGACACCGCATCCTCTGCTGACAGCCCGCGTTGCTGGCAAAAAAACAACTGGTCTTCGCTGATTTTGGAAGTAGTTGCTTCGTGCTCAACCTGCGCCGATGGTTGCTTGACTTCTATATACGGAAACGTGTGCGCTCCGCATTTATCACCGACTAGCAACGAGTCACATTGAGTATAGTTACGCGCATTTTCGGCGCTCTTTAATACCTTAACTAATCCTCGATAAGTATTTTGCGCCTTACCCGCTGAAATACCTTTGGATACAATCGTGCTGCGGGTGTTTTTGCCGATATGAATCATCTTGGTGCCGGTGTCGGCTTGTTGATAATTATTGGTCAAGGCCACCGAATAGAACTCACCGACAGCATTATCGCCGGTCAGAATACAACTGGGATATTTCCAGGTAATTGCCGAACCGGTTTCCACCTGCGTCCACGATACCTTGGAGTTATCCCCACGGCAATCGGCTCTCTTGGTTACAAAATTATAAATACCGCCCACGCCGTTTTTATCGCCCGGATACCAATTCTGCACGGTAGAGTATTTAATCACCGCATCTTTCATCGCGATTAATTCAACTACCGCCGCATGCAGCTGGTTTTCATCACGCATCGGTGCGGTACAGCCTTCAAGATAGCTGACATGACTGCCTTCATCGGCAATAATCAAGGTACGTTCAAATTGCCCCGTATTGGCTGCGTTGATTCTAAAATAGGTTGATAATTCCATCGGGCAACGCACGCCTTTGGGAATATAAACAAATGAGCCATCGGTAAAGACTGCCGCATTTAAAGCCGCAAAATAATTATCGGTATGCGGCACAACCGAGCCCAGATATTGCTTAATCAATTCTGGATGCTCGCGTATGGCTTCGGAAATCGGGCAAAAAATAACGCCCGCTTCTTTCAGCTTGCCTTTAAACGTAGTTGCCACCGACACGCTATCAAACACCGCATCCACCGCAATACCGGCCAAACGCTCTTGTTCGTCCAGCGGGATGCCCAGTTTTTTATAGGCTTCCAGGACTTGCGGATCAATTTCATCCAGGCTTTTAGGGCCGTCTTCCTTACGTTTAGGCGCGGAATAATAACTGATCGCCTGATAATCGATAGCATCAAACTTAACAAATGCCCATTCCGGCGACTTCATGGTTTGCCAATGGCGAAAGGCTTTTAACCGGTATTCCAGCATAAATTCAGGTTCGTTTTTGACTTTAGACAGCTTATGAATAACCGCTTCATCCAGTCCAACCGGAAATGTGTCGGTTTCCAATTCAGTCACAAAACCCTGTTTGTATTCCTGATTGATCAGGTTGTTAATTTCTTGTGCGCTTGCTGACATAAAAAACTCTCTATAAATTACATGGACTGTAATGAATGCAGAAAATGCAGGAGCACTATCTGCCTAACGATATAAACTGGCGATGGGAATCAGTATTTCTTGTTTCCAGGCTGGCTCCTGGGAACGGGCCGGGCGGACCATATCCGCTAACGTCACCGACTCTAAAGCATTATGGATGGTCTGATTAATTAAACTCCAGTTACCGCGAATCTCACAGCCGGACGCTTGTTCGCAGCCCCGCTGGGAAATACTGCATTCGGTTAATGCAATCGGCCCTTCCAGAGCGCTAATAACAGCGGCTATGCTGATTTTCTCCGGCGTTCTGGCTAACACATAGCCACCCTTGGCACCGCGAGTAGAAATCAATAACTTAGCGTTAACCAGAACTTTAAGGATCTTACTCACCGTAGGCAAGGCAATGCCGGTTACTGATGCTATTTCCATAGCTGCATGTACCTGCGTGTTATCTCTGGCCATAAAGCTTAAAATGACTGTTGCATAATCCGTTAATTTACTTAACCGTAACATATCTGCTCCAATTGATTGTGTACTATTCTAGTACTATTTAATTCCATAGTAAAGCACTTGGTTATTATCAGGCTAAGAGGCTGCTGTCACCGCTCTGAATAATTCGATATTGATACGCAGGCAGACCACCAGCCCAAGTTATTGCTTTCGTTTCTAAAATCTGCTAATTAATGGCTTGACCGTATAATTGCAGCCACTGAAAACAGCTAATTAACGCTAGACTTAAGGAACACTTTATTCATGGAGATATAGTTGATCCTATTGTCCAGACACACAATGCCTAATTTAAGAGGGTGTGGTTTCTGTTACAGCAGATTGGTGCCGCCCCATTTCTTCATTTGAAGACTCTTTTTTCACTAAAATGATTGGCGATTTTTGCCCGCTTTACGTCGAATAGCTGACCGGCATTTTCCAGTAACGCCTTCTTCCAAAGGAAGACTTTCGCCTTTTCTGCGCCGGACATTATCGTGCGCTTTTTTTCACTCACACAGCCTACCTTTTTATGATAGGCACCATCTTATACTACTGTCTGTTTTTTGGGATCCACTATTGCCTGTAATGGTCAATAAAATCGAAATCAATGGGGCCAGATTCATTCCATGGCCCCATTGATTTGCTTAATGAAGACTGCTGTGTGGCAATAACCGCTAAGTACTGATATTACTTTCCAGTTGGGCGACAAGATCAGGAGCTAAGCCCAGTTCTTTGGCTAAAAGATCCATGTAATTGCGCTCCTGGTCGTTGTTCAAATCAACAATAGCGCGTGAAATTAAATAAATTTCAGTAGCGGCCGCAGGTGAGTCTGCGCCAGCAGCAACGGCTTTGATATCCAAAGGTTTATTGAGCTCTTCCGCAAACAAGTTTGCTGAATCACCCAGATTCAGTTTTGCCAACTGCTGGGTAATTATCTCCTTTTCTTTGTCATCGATAGTTCCGTCTGCTTTAGCTGCGGCAATCATCGCTCTAAGCAAAACTTTACCGCGCTGGTCACTATCAGCGCCGGATAGTTCTGTCAGCGGTTTGCCCGCATCAACAATAGGTGCCGCTTGTTGGCTTTGCCATTTTTGAAATGCGTTATAAGCGACACCTCCAATAGCAGCTAAGCTTCCAAGCTTTAAGCCTGCCCCAGTCAGCTTACGACCAACCTGGGTTCCCAATAATAAGGCCAAGGCACCTGCTGCCATAGCTCCCTTACCGGCACCATCAAGCATTGCTTTCCGATCTTCCGGATTGTCGGGAAGGTTTAGCTTCTCTTCGGCAATTGATTTACCTTTGTTAACGAGCTCCTGACCTGAATTTAATAACATATCTAAAATTTGTTGAGCATCCATCAGCGTTTTCCTCTAAGGTTAAAGTGCGAAATGATTATAACTCTAAATTGCCTAAGCATTTATTATCCTTA
>JAYTJI010000455.1:0-5533 GCA_043731245.1 Methylococcaceae bacterium
GGAAAATCACCCGATACCTTTTGCTCGGAATTATGAATAATAGGTGATTTTAATAACGGTATTAATGACATGAAACGTTTACCCTTACTATTGTTGAGCTTCCTATTAGCTCCCGTCACCGCTCTTGCTCACGGACCAACCCCACAAAAGGGTTTGGAAAGTATCACTATTAATGCCTCTGTCGACGCTGTCTGGGGTGTAATCAAGCAGTTTGATGCGATTACCAGCTGGCATCCTGATGTCAAAGCCAGTTCAGGTGATGGAAAAAATGCCTCTGACGGCGTTAGAACGATTACTCTGCAAAATGGCGGGCATTTGATAGAAAGCCTGGATTATTACAGCGATAAAGATCATGAATACAATTACCGCCTTAAAACCGAAAATGTCACAGCATTTCCAGTCAGTTCATACACCACCAACATTCAGGTAAAGGTTGGGGACAATGCTAACACCAGCGTGGTGACCTTCAAAAGTCGTTTTTACCGTGGTGATACCGGTAATACGCCCCCTGATAATTTGAATGATTCAGCAGCAGTGGCTGCGATGAATGCGTTTTTTAAGAACGGCTTGACTGGACTAAAACAAAAGCTGGAAAGATAAAACCTGTTATTGCCCTACACCATCCGCCGTTTCAATAAGGCCTTGTCGGCTTGCCAGCAAGGTCAACTCAGCCAGCGTTTCCGCGCCAATTTTTTCCTTGATTACCGTGCCGTGGTTACACACGGTTTTGTAACTCAAACATAGTTTTTCAGCTGCTTTTCGGACGGTATAACCATTGGCTAATAAGCAGAATACATCAAACTCTCTAGGCGATAGCAGTTTGATTTTTTCCGACTCGTCTTGCTCGCTTGCCATGGAAACGGCCAATTGCTGAGCAATATCAGGATCAACATAGGTTCCGCCTTGAGCAATTTTATACACCGCAGTAACCAGCGTTTCAGGTACGCTACTTTTGGTAATATAACCTTTGACACCGGCCTTAAGCGCACGCGTCACATAGACCAGTTCATTGTGTATGCTGAATACCAGGATTTTACAATGCGGATCACGATTAAGCAGTCTTCTGATAGTCTCAAAACCGCCTATGCCCGGCATGGATAAATCCAACACCACGATGTCCGGTTGCTGTTGGTTGTACATTTGACACGCTGTCTCACCACGATCAGCCTCATAAACTTGTCCGATTTTATCGGCTAATGAAAGATAGGTTTTGTAACCGGCCCTCACCACAGCATGATCATCCACCAACAAAACGCTAATCTTACCCGCCATTACTTTGCCCCAACACTTTGAAAAGCAACCATCATGCCGGTTTATAATAGGTAAATCGATAGGAGCTTTTCCTGTTTTCTAATACCGGTATGGCAGGAAGTTTTCTTGGTGTATTTTTGGTGTTTTTCCTTAACATTTACGGCCTTATTCCGTAACGCTGAAAGCAACCCCTCCAGTACTATTACCGCCTGTTCAGCCCTGCATCTCAATAGGGTATTGCAAACGTTTTGATCAAGAGAGCTGGTTGTCATACTTACATCTTATTGATACGCATGGGCTGGGCTTTTATGTAGGTATAACAATCATAACCTTGGAGGAACTATGCGGATTTCCAAATTCACCCGCACCGCAATCGCTTCAGTTGTCTGTAGCGGTGCCTTATCGTTGGTTTCCATGCCGACACAGGCAAATAAAGACCTGGATAGACTATCGAAAGAGGATACAAACTGGGCCATGCAGACCAAAGACTACAGTGCCAGTCACTTTAGTAAAATGACCCAGATTAACACGCACAATGTTCAGCATCTACGTCCAGTCATTACGACAATGCTGCTGAAATAAATAAGGCTGATTAACACGCACAATGTTCAGCATCTACGTCCAGTCTGGTCGTTTTCTACGGGTGTGCTGAATGGACACGAAGGTGGGCCGCTGGTTGTCGATGGCATTATGTATGTGCATACACCGTTCCCTAATAATATCTTCGCCATTGATCTGGATGAGCCGGGCAAAATTTTATGGGAACACAAACCCAAACAAAATCCTGCTGCCCGCGCAGTTGCTTGTTGTGACGTAGTCAATAGAGGCTTGGCTTACGCGCCTGCGGGTAACGGGTATCCAGCGACTATATTCCAGAATCAACTGGACGGTCATATCGTTGCCTTAAATGCCAAGACCGGCGAATTGTTGTGGAAAATGGAGAATTCCGATATTGCGATGGGTTCTACACTGACGATAGCACCTTTTGTCGCCAAGGATCTGGTAATCGTCGGTAGCTCAGGCGCGGAGCTGGGCGTAAGAGGTTATGCCACGGCTTACAACATTAAAGACGGCAAACAAGTCTGGCGCGTTTATGCCACGGGCCCTGATGCTGATATAAAACTGGCAAAAGATTTTAACAGCCACAATCCACATTACGGCCAATTCGGCTTGGGGCTTAAAACCCGGGAAGGCGATGCCTGGAAAATTGGCGGCGGTACCAACTGGGGTTGGTATGCGTTTGATCCTGATTTAGACATGCTCTATTACGGTTCAGGTAATCCTGCGCCGTGGAATGAAACCATGCGTCCCGGCGATAACAAATGGACAATGACTATCTGGGGCCGCGACATCAATACGGGTGAAGCAAAATTCGGCTATCAAAAAACGCCGCATGACGAATGGGATTACGCCGGTGTCAACTACATGGGCTTATCGGAGCAGTTAGTTGACGGCAAAATGACCAAGCTGTTGACTCATCCTGACCGCAACGGTCTGGTTTATACCCTGAACCGTGAAAACGGCGATCTGGTCAACGCCTTTAAAATTGATGACACCGTCAATTGGGTTAAAAAAGTCGATTTAAAAACCGGCTTACCGGTTCGTGATCCTGAGTTCTCTACCCACATGGATCATGAAGCCAAAGGCATTTGTCCTTCCGCAATGGGTTATCACAACCAGGGCATAGAATCTTACGATCCTGAACAAAAACTGTTCTTTATGGGAACCAACCATATTTGTATGGATTGGGAACCGTTCATGTTGCCATATCGTGCCGGCCAATTCTTTGTCGGTGCAACGCTGAACATGTATCCAGGGCCTAAAGGCACCTTGGGGCAAGTTAAAGCCATGAACTCCGTTACCGGTAAATTTGAATGGGAAATCAAGGAAAAATTTGCAGTCTGGGGCGGCACTACAGCAACAGCCGGTAATCTTGTTTTCTACGGTACTTTGGACGGTAACATCAAAGCGCTGGATTCCCGTAATGGTAAAGAATTATGGAAATTTAAACTCCCTTCCGGCGTTATTGGTCATCCGATTACCTTTGGCCATAAAGGTAAGCAATATGTGGCGATTTATTACGGTGTCGGCGGTTGGCCCGGCGTTGGTCTAGTGTTTGACTTGCAAGACCCTACCGCAGGTTTGGGTGCAGTAGGTGCATTTAAAGAGCTGGCTCACTACACGCAACAAGGCGGTGGTGTCATGGTTTTCTCTTTAGATCTTTAAAACAAGCCGTGTAGGTGCGGATTTGTTCGCACCTACAATGGACTCACGTTTTTAAATCAGTAGTGATGAAAATGAATATGAACGCAAACAAATTGCTCACAACAGTTTTGTGTTTGGGGGCAAGTTTAGCAATAACCCAAACTCAGGCTGATGGTAATAAGCCGCTAAAAGTCTGCGCTGCGGAAAATGAAATGCCTTATTCCAATAAGGCGGGCGAAGGCTTTGAGAATAAATTGGCAGAATTGCTAGGCAAAGCACTGGACAGAAAAGTCGAATACGTGATCTGGAGTGACCCGCGTTATTACATACGGGACACTTTGGATAAAGGCTTGTGTGATGTCGCGCCAGGTGTTGATAAAGGTGATCCCAGTGTTTTAACTACCCAGCCATATTACCGCTCCGGGTACGTTTTTATCTCGCGGGAAGCCGATAATCTGACATTGAAAAACTGGGATAGTGATGTGTTACGCAAGGTAAAACGCATCGCTTTTGTGCCCGGTACGCCGGCAGAAGTCATGCTACGGGCTATCGGGCGTTATAACGATATGTTCAATTATTCCCAGGAGCTGGTAGGTTTTAAATCCAGACGCAATCAGTATATTAAATATGAGGCATCGAAGCTGGTCTCTGAAATTTCAGCAGGTCATGCCGAGATTGCTGCACTTTGGGGGCCTTCTGCTGCACGTTATGTTAAAGCATCGGCAACACCGTTGGTGATGACGATGATTCCTGATGATAACGTACGCGCAGATGGACAAAAAGTTGGCTTTCAGTACAGCACATCAATGGGGGTTCGAAAAAATGATCCTGCATTATTGGCTCAGCTGAACAAAGCCATTGAAGACAACCATGATGAAATAATAGAGTTGCTGGAAGAAGAGGGCATTCCTCTGGTTGATGAACCCGAAGCCTCCGAAAAATCATAAAGAAACAGGTCTTACTATGAAGAGAAAAAAATTATTAGCGGTATCGGCTATCAGTCTTGCCTTGTTGAGTTCGGCGGCTTTAGCGGAAATAACTTTTCGTAATGCCATTACCGGTGAACCGCTGGATATGAGTGTTGCCAAAACAGGTGGTAATCAGGAAGTATTTAAGCAGTTTAAGGAGACCGGTAAAAACCCTTACAACGGCGATAAAGAAGCCATAAAAAAAGGCCATGACCTTTATTTGCCCGCCTGCTCCGGTTGTCATGGTCACGAGGCCGAAGGCAAATTAGGGCCGGGGCTGGGGGACGATTACTGGACATATCCGGCTGCTGCTAAAGATCAGGGTTTGTTTGAAATCTTGTTTGGTGGTGCCAGCGGTATGATGGGGCCGCAATATGTCAATTTATCAACCGATGAAATGTTGTTAATTATGTCCTGGATACGGGACATCTATAACGGCGATCCCAAAAAAGCCAAGTGGTTAAAATAGAGCGAGGATAACAAATGAAAAAGATGCTTTTAATTAATGCCGGTGTGTTGGCAGTTATGTCTTTTACGGCGAATGCCTACGACGGTCAAAATTGCAGTGAACCCGGTGTTTGCTGGGAACCCAAACCGGGCTATCCAGACAAAGTGGCGGGCAGTAAGTATGATCCGAAACATGATGTCAATGAACTAAATAAACAAGCCCAATCTATTGTGGAAATGGAAGCACGCAATGCCAAACGACAAGAAAACTTGGCCAAGACCGGCAAGTTTGTTTTTGATGTAGACGACATCGAATAAGCATTTTTTGGGCATAAATACGCTCCCCCCTCATTCATCCTATGTGAATGTGTTTGTATCTTATGCCCTTTTTTCTAAGTGTAGCGCATCTATGATTGCTCATTAAAAGCACGAAAAGGTTTAGCAAAAAATAATTTAGGCTTGAAATCCCTAATTTGTTAAGGAAGGGTTTTGCCCGCTTTGGTTATTTGCTTTTTTTCGTGCTTTTCGTGTCTTTGGTGGGTGGTACATAACATTAACTAATAACCTGATTAGTAAGATGATTCAGCCAGCGCCAAAAACTCCGTCATTCCGGCAGGGAAGCCGGAATCCAGAGCCATGGATGGTAACTTGCAGCACCCTGT
>JAYTJI010000456.1:0-9933 GCA_043731245.1 Methylococcaceae bacterium
ACTTTAATTGCAAATGAATATGCGCTCCAAACTGTCCCCAGTCGCGGAAATATAGTGATTTGACTTGCGACCCTGGGGGCTCCCCAAAATGCAGCATACAAGCAGAAAGCAAAAAGCAGTCATTCAGCGACCGTCATTGATTGACAGCCAACGACCCACAGCGGTCATCGACTCCCAAAAACTGACTGTCAGGTTCCCCCTCGGGAAGCGGACAGTCGATTTCTAGCGAAACAACTGGCGCTACCAACCATAACCGGATGGTGGCGACTCTCAATTCCAGGCTGTCGAATTTGCCTAAGCCCTGTTGCAATTTTCTCACATTAATAGAAAATCAAAGGTTAAGCCTGACCTGTCGCTTCCTCCTGTCCTTGGTATTATGAAAGGATGGATAATGCAAACAGCTGGAAATCCTGAATAGGTGGCGAGATCCCAAATTGGCAATGCCATACGCTACCACAACCAGCCAGCCAATAAACATGGCTCCAAAATCGATTTATGGATATTGAAGGATGATGGCACACTTAGCTTAAAGGACGGATAACCAGGATGAACTCCATGTTGGATGTAGACTATATCAATCGGGAGATTTCCGTTTCCGAACAGATATAGAAATTTTTTTCAAAACCATTTCTTGTCCAACTGAATAGTAACCCACTCGGTTTTTGCATGCTTCCCCTCATGAAGTCAATTTCCTCCGTCAATCTCTCGCTTACCATCATGTCCAATGCTCTGTAGTGTCTGAAATGCTGTGAAAACGCATAGCGCTACACAACACTATAAAGCTGTTTTAAGCGCGCTTTTTCCTCGCCATGATAGATTATCGTGGATGGTTAGCCGCATTCGATCCCATTTTTAGCCTAATTCAAAACAAAGTCTCATGTTTGAACCTATCTAAAAACTGTTCTAGCATTTTTTCAATTTCACTGGGTGAATCACTGAAAAAATCGGAAATTGGTCGTTGCCAAAAGTCAGAGAAACCCTCAACCCCTTCTACGTTTTTATCGCTGATTTTATTGAATCCCATAGTCCAATTTGGAAAAGAACGCTCTTCTATTGGCTTTTTATAAATAACCTTAACTTTCTGGTGTCTTGAATCTTGTTTAATGATCTTAAATGACTCGTTAACGATTGCTTCTTCGCCTTCCAAAATCTGAATAAAAAAGGGATCAAGGTAAAGCAGCATTCCAGTGATATTTAACGTTTCATTCTTTAGTCTTGATTTTTTTAAGCAAATCTTTCAGGTTGTTATCGGACATTTTTTGATTTGAAATACTTGTATAAACTAGACAGTAAAGTGACATTGTTTAAATTCTCGTAATTGCTCAACCTATAAATTAGGGGCTTATTTGCGGTTTTTACAGGGACAATAAAGTTAAATAGCCTGGTGATTAAAAGGCTGCAATACCAACTCACTCAACACACCACTGTTTGGTTGCTGACATAAAAACCAAATGGCTTTGGCAGCGTCTTCTGCTTGTATTAATTTTTCCTGTTGCACTTTGATATCAATGGTATCCCAAAAAGGCGGATCCACACCGCCGAGATAAAGATTGGTGATACGGATTTCGGTGCGTTTCAGTTCTTCCCGTATGCTTTGCATCATGCCGACAAGCCCGTATTTGCTGGCGCAATAAGCGGCTGCACCGGCCATGGGGACTTTGCCAAAAATACCGGGAATGTTGATGATAAGACCTGATTTGGCTTCTTTCATGGCGGGCAGAAAGGCTTTCATCAGTAGGAATGGCGTAACTAAATTAGCGTTCAACGTACGTAAAAACTCAGTTTCATCCAACGTGTCCATGGATTTAATGATACCGACACCGGCAGCATTAATCAGAATATCAATGGTAGGAAATTGCTGGAAATAGCGTTCCTTTAGCTCGTTTACCAAACCGTCTTGGGAGCAATCTAATGCAAAATATCGATCGGGTGAAACATTACAAGAGGCCGCAACCACCTGAAGTTTGTCAGGATTTCTGCCGGTTAGAAAAAGCTTAGCACCACTGCCTACCAACAACTTTGCGGTTCGGCTGCCAATGCCACCAGTAGCCCCTATGACTAGGATATGTTTGTCTTTTAAAGTTTGCATAAATTAAGTCAGTTGATTGAATTTATTCTAACAATATACTGGCTATTTAGAATTAGGAAAATAAAACTGTATGAACGCCGTCACCTTGATTTTCCCCCATCAACTTTTTGCAAACCATCCCTGCATAGTAACAGGCCAGGATGTTTATCTGATTGAAGAATACCTGTTTTTCAAGCAATACCGTTTTCATAAGCAGAAACTGTTATTGCAACGGGCCAGCATGACAAAATATGCCGACTTGTTGGATCAACTTAATGTAAAGGTGAACTATATTGACAGCCAAAATGATTTAAGCGATGTCAGGAAGTTAATCCATCACCTGGCTCAACAAAACATTACCGGGATACAGTTTGCCGATGTTGCCGATAACTGGTTAAAGACCCGAATCAAAAGGGCTTGCAACACACATAACATCAAAATTACTGAAACGGTATCACCGAATTTTTTAAATACGCTTGATGGCGTAAAACCCTTTTTCGATAAAAAGAAAACCTATTTTCAAACAGCCTTTTATATTGAGCAGCGCAAGCAACGGAGCATTTTATTGGATGCAGGAGGACATCCGCTCGGAGGTCAATGGACCTTCGATGCCGACAACCGCTTAAAGTATCCAAAAAATGACCAGCCTCCTGTAATCACTGGGGCAAAAGAAGACTGCTATGGTCAGGAAGCCAAAGCCTATGTAGCCAAGCATTTTCCTAATAACTACGGCAGTGCAGAAAACTTTATTTATCCAACCGACCATGTCGGCGCTTCCATTTGGCTGGATGAGTTTTTAGAAACGCGTTTTGAAAAATTCGGCAGTTATGAAGATGCGATGGTAGCAAACAAACATTATTTACATCACGCCGTGTTAACGCCCATGCTGAATATTGGCTTGCTTTCTCCACAACAAATTATCAATAGAGTATTAGAGGTAGCGATTAACAAAAATATCCCCTTGAATTCTTTAGAAGGCTTCATCAGGCAAATGTTGGGCTGGCGCGAGTTTATCCGGATTGTGTATGAACGGGAGGGCGGCAAACAACGGACGAAAAATTTCTGGGGCTTTAAAAGAAAGATTCCGGAAAGTTTTTGGCTAGGTACAACGGGGATTATCCCAGTCGACAATGTTATCAAAAAAGTACTGCAAACGGGCTATAGCCATCATATCGAGCGCCTGATGGTCATCGGTAACTTTATGTTGCTTTGTGAGTTTGACCCTGATGACGTCTATCGCTGGTTTATGGAAATGTACGTGGATGCTTATGATTGGGTGATGGTGCCTAATGTCTATGGCATGAGCCAATTTGCGGATGGCGGCCTGATGACCACCAAGCCCTACATCAGCGGCAGTCATTACCTGCTGAAAATGAGTGACTATCAAAAAGGCGCATGGACTGATATATGGGATGGCTTATTCTGGCGCTTCATGGATATGCACAGGGATTTCTTTTTGAAAAACCCACGGCTGGGTATGCTGGTAAAGACGTTTGATAAAATGCCGGAGGAAAAAAGAAAGAAACATATCGATGTTGCGGAAAACTATCTAAACCAACTGGATCAACGATAAATGAATCTAAAATATGTCTAAAGTTTTTTATCCAGCGTCACAATACCCAGATAGCCATCAACTGTCACTTTATCGCCCGTGCTAATACGTGAAGTTGCCAGAGGAATGCCGGTAACACAGGGAATACCATATTCACGGGCAATGATAGCGCCATGAATTAACATGCCGCCTCTGCATTCAACAATCGCAGCCGCCAACGGTACAACAAAAGTCATATTAGGATCAATGGCGGTACACACCAGGATTTCGCCGACTTTAAACTCAAACAGATCATCGCTGTTTAATACTACTCTGGCAATTCCCGAACTCAATCCGGCTACCGCCGGTTGTCCGACAATTTGCCTGGCTTTTAGTTTTCCTGATTGCTGTTTGTTTTTGCTTTTCTTGCGCTTAGTTTTGGGTACTTGTCCGGGGTTACTGAGTAAGGCGATGAGTTCATTATGATTTTGACCTATTTGTCATTGGCACCGGCTCCGGCGGCGTTCGTGCTGCCCGCATGGCTTCTGGCCTGGGTGTTAAAGTTGCTATAGCCGAGAACCGTTATCTCGGAGGGACCTGCGTTAACGTCGGCTGCGTTCCCAAAAAGCTGTTTGTTTATGCGTCGCATTTTCGTGAGGACTTCCAGGCCGCGCAGGGCTTCGGCTGGGTAGTAAACAAACCGCACTTCGAGTGGGCACATTTGCTGTCTCAAAAAAACCAGGAGATAGCGCGGCTGCAAGGTATTTACGAATGTTTGCTCACTAACTCCGGCGTTACGCTTATTGAAGGGCAGGCCAGTTTGCTTGATGCGCATACGGTGCGTGTGGGCGAACAGGCATACCGCTGCGAACGAATCCTGATCGCCACGGGCGGTTGGCCTTCCATACCCGATTTTCCCGGCAAGGAATACGTCGTCTCGTCCAATGAAATGTTCGTATTAGAAAAGCTGCCGGACCGTATCCTGATTGCCGGAGGCGGTTATATTGCTGTTGAGTTTGCCGGCATCATGCATGGCCTCGGCGTAAAAACTACGCTTTGTTATCGCGGCGATAAACTGCTGCGAGGATTTGATGAGGATGTCAGGGACTTCGTTGCTCAGGAAATGCGCAAAAAAGGCATCGACATCCTGTTCAATACCCAAATCAAAACCATCGAGAAAACGGATAGCCGTTTCATAGCGACTACCGATCAAGGCCAGCATCTGGAAGCCGATCTTGTTTTGTATGCCACCGGCCGGTCTCCAAATAGTGTCGGATTGGGTTTGGAAGCGCTTGGCGTCGAACTGGATGCCAAAGGCACCATCAAGGTTAATGAGGGTTATCAAACCAACATACCCTCGATTTACGCCTTGGGCGACGTGACGGATCGATTGAATCTGACTCCGGTAGCCACTGCCGAAGCAATGGCGCTGGTTAACAGCCTTTATACCGATCTACGTACACCGGTGGATTATGACAACATTCCCACCGCAGTCTTTAGCCAACCCTGTATCGGTACTGTTGGCTTAACCGAGGCCGTGGCGAGAAACCGGTATGAGGATATTGATAGCTATAAATCCGTGTTTACACCGATGAAGCACACGCTTTCCGGCTTTGGTGAAGAGACGCTGATGAAAATGATCGTCAGGCGCAGTACCGACCGAGTGCTTGGCATACACATGGTCGGGGCCGATGCCAGTGAAATCATCCAGGGTATGGCGGTTGCGATTCGGGCCGGTGCCACCAAAGCGGTATTTGACTCGACCATCGGAATCCATCCTACCGCGGCCGAGGAGTTTGTAACGATGCGGAAACGGGCTGAGTAACAATAAATAACGTTGAACATTATTTTTTAATTGGAGTTAACGATGACTCAGCATTTCAATACAGTAGTAATTGGCGGTGGCTGTCTTGGCTGCGCCTGTGCTTTTTCAATTAGTCGGCAACTGGGGAGACAGCAAAACAAGGTTGCGATTATTGAGAAAAAAGTACTGGGGGCTGGTTTAAGTTCAAGACATAGCGCCATTGTTCGTTCTGCCAATGCTTCGGCCATGGCCGCCAGAATGGCAAAAATAGCAACTCAGCAATGGAAAACTTTAAAAACGCTTTGGGGTGTTGATATTCCCTTTGAACAACCCGGAGCCATCTGGATTGCCGATAACTGTCAAACAACTGCCACCACAAATAAATGGCAGCTTCTTGAGAAAACCATGCAAAATGAAAACATTGCCTTACAAATGATTTCCAGAAATGAGGTAAGCGATCTTTGCAATGGGGCAATCCGGGTTGATCCCGATGAAATTTACTTTTATGAGCCGGACGTTTTACAGCTGGATTCATCGGAGATTTTGAATGCATTGCAGAATGCAGCCAAAATTAATCAGGTCGAAATCATGGAACATTGCCAGGTTTATGATTTTGAACGTGATAACCAGGGCCATATCAATGCCCTGCTCACCAATCAGGGCAAGATAGGCTGCGAAAACATTGTCAACGCAACAGGTGGCTGGAGTTCCGATTTATTTGCCAGTATCGATATCCACATACCGGTCGCTCTTGAACCGGTTTATGCGGCAAATTTTTTGGTGAGTTCACAGGATATTCCGGCATCTTTGCCGATTATTGCCGATTTTGTTAACCGTGCTTACTTTCGGCGCTGGCGTGGCAGTATTTTACACATGCATCAACCCAGAGCCCGCTCCGGTAATGCCATTGCCCGCTCCTTTAGTAGAGCCATGATGAATCCCCAAGGGGCTAATGTTATTTATGATGCCTCCAGTTTTAGCGTTAACCATCAGCAGTTGGATCATTATTTGAATAAAGTCGAAAATCGTTTTCCAAAACTTGGTAAAGCGATTTATGCAGGTGGTTATCAATCCTTTTTTGATATCACCCCGGATCTTAAATTTTCCCACATCTCGAAACGTGAAGGAATTATAGATTTCATCTCCCCCATTTGCGTTGTAAGTAGTTGCGACGATTATCAAATATGCCTTCAAGTTTACTGGCTATAAGGACCGAGTTTATGAACTGTCCAAGCCAGCCCATAGGCATTGCATAGAACATAATATCTTCAAGCACTAGGCCGTTTTGTTCTTCAGTCAAACAAATTTCATGACTCCAAAATTTGAACGGCCCAATACGCTGTTCATAGACAAAACGTTTTGGCTCGTCGCAATGGCTAACCTCCGACAACCAGGTCATGGGAATACCAAATACGGCTTTCATTCGATAACTGATCATTAAACCGGCATAAATTTTTTCCGGCACCTTGGACGTGATTGTCACATGAAAAAAATCCGGTGTTATGTCATTCAGATTATAGGGCGATGAAAAGAATTTCCATGCTTCGTGGGTCGTCAAATTAAGGTGTTGCCGTCGATAGAGATGGTATATCTTCATGCGAATAAAGATAAACTTATCCATGTCAGCTTGAGCACACTATTAGCCATAGCGGACTGCCGCCTGTTTGCGAAAGGATTCAACCATTGAATCGCAAAGCTGCTTGAACAAGCCGCCTAAAGCGACGCCGAGTAATTTGTTGGAAAAGTCGAAGTCAAAATGCAGGGAAATAATGCACTCATGTGTTCCTGACGGGGTAAAACGCCAGACACCTGTGAGTGTTTTGAAGGGACCATTTTCCAGATTCATTGCAATGGAACGGCCCTTTTCCATGGTATTAACCGTAGTAAATCCAAAACCGATTTTACCCTTGGCGATCTTGATAGTCGCTCTCAATTTATGATCCTCTTCCTCGTGGACCTCAGATGAAATACATAAAGGGATAAAGGTGAAGTAGGCATTAATATCATTAACCAAATCGTACATTTGCTCGGCGGTATAGTGGACGGTTACCTGTTTATGGAAACTGGACATGTTGACTTACTGGTTGCTGAGTTTATGGAGCGTATCGGTTAACGTTTTAATTTCCTGCTGAGCCGCAATTTGCTCGGTTACGTCGTACTGAACGCCCAGAAAGTAAATCAGCTGACCTTCACTATCAAAAAGAGGTGTTATGGACAGCCGGTTATAAAATAGCTCGCCGTTTTTGCGAAAATTTTTCAGGGTGACTTCAACCGGTTTGGCATTTTTAATGGCATCCCGGACTTGTTCTAATTCCTCCTGATCTTTGTCCTGATCATGAAGAAAACGGCAATTACGACCGACTGTTTCTTCATTACTGTAACCGGTTATTTTTTGAAAGGCTTTATTGGCGTAGACAATCGGATTATCTTCCTGATCCGGATCGGAAAGCGTAATGCCATTGACGGAACCATCCAGAATCTGGGTTAAAATTTGCGGAATAATACCGGCGTCTTTTTCTACTTGAAATCTCATAAATGCACTCCAACTCTATATTTTTTTGACTGTTGACTAGTTTTTTTTGTTTTTTAGGATGACTCTATTAAATTCTTCAGATTTCTTACCGTACGTTTAGCGCCTTCCTGCACGGCAATATGGACAAGTTTTTCAAAGGGCAACATAAACAGTTCAAGTTTGAGTAATTCAAAGGTAAAGGTTATCTGTGTGTTTGCAGACGGATTGGTTGAGGTAAAGTCATAACTGCAACGATAGGCGTTTGAGACTCCTTCAAAAACCAATTTTTCACCCACTTTATAGGTCGTTATTTTAAAAGTGGATTCACTGCGTTGCATATTGTCAATGCGCACCTGTCGAACCAGACTGTTAAGCTGGAGTGGCGGCTTCGATAACAGCTCCAATTCTTGCACTTCCGGAGACCATCTGGGGTAATTGTCAAAAAAATCCACGGCAATAAAGTTAAAGACCTTATCCACTGGTTGATTAATGACAATAGTTCCTGTTCCAGAAGCGCCTTTATTTGAGGTTAAACCAAACATTTTTTCCTCACTCTTTTTATATTCAAATTAATAAAGCCGATGCTTTATTATCGTTTTGAAGTAGTAACATATCACAATTAGTACAATTAACAATTTTGGCCTATTTAAGATCAGACGACATAACTATCGATGCCGGTCAGTAATAAGTCATATTGTGCCTCAATGGCTTCTTTAGCTATAAACGCGGGTAATCCGCTGACAATAGCATTTTTACTGCCAATCCAGCCCACGCCATCGTCGGGCCCCAAGCTGAGCAAATAGCCAATATCCTGATGCATATAGGGCAAACAAAAACGCAGAATGCCGGCCTCCAGCAAAATATTGTTGGCGGCCGCCTTGCCTTTGCGTAATGCTGATTGTGAAGTCATCAGGTTTGAGCCAAAGTCAACATAATGGGAGCAATCGCCCGCTGTAAAAATATGCGTCAAGACGTTACGATCCAGGACAACCTGGCCCGAACTGTTGGCATGTAGCAAGAGTTCGGGCTTTTTGCCCAGCAGCAATAAAGTTAAGTCAGAAGCCAGGACTGATTTATCGCCGGAGTGACTGTTTTCAAGCAAAATCTCACGTCCCTGTTTGCCCTTGTAAAATTGGCTTTTAAGCACTGTGATGCGTTTTTCGAACAAACGCTTTTCAACATAGCGGCCTATTGCAGCCGGGAAAGGGCTCAGTAGCTTGTCACCGCCCTCTATCAGATTAAGCTGATAGTCAGCATGACAAGCCAGAAGGACATGAGCCATTTCAAAGGCAAACTGAATCCCTGTAGGGCCTGCACCCACTATATTGATGGTTTTCCCGTTAGCGTCCGTGTTTGCTATAAATTGCTCCAGAATAGTGGCAAAGCCTTGCTGGCTGATGGCATTCAGATCAAAAACATCGGGCTCATTCATTGATTGAATGGGTAGTGAACCTGTAGCTATCAGCAGATAATCGAACGACAAACTTTCTTCGCCAAGCTGGATTACCTTTGTTGAGTCCCAGGCCCTAATCAGATCCTCATCGAACTGGATGGCTTGTTGTTTATGGATAAAATCAAAGCGTTTGGCTAACAAGCAGTAAGAGACTCGGATAGTGTCCAGAGGACGATGCACGGTTTCATGTAAGCGCGTAATAATCAAATGATAGGGACGCGGGTCAATCAGGGTAATTTCGGCATCAGGCGCTTGTTTTCTCAAGGTAATCAAGGCTGATAAACCGGCATAGCCACCGCCAATAATAACCAGTTTAAGGGGTTCGGTTTGTTTTCTGGTTAGGGTATTCATAATGACTCAATATCAATGTGGACTTCATTGCGACGAAAAAACGGCAATGTCCAGGGCGAATCGTAAGCGGCAGAACGCGAAGGAGAAATAGCCCGGTAACCCTGTTTGCTCAACCAGTTTTTTAATTCATCAGACTTTTCTTCAATGCCCTGTTCAGACAAGCTGCCGGAATAGCGAATGACGGCGACTTTTTTGTCGGGTATCTCTTTAATTA
>JAYTJI010000457.1:0-1362 GCA_043731245.1 Methylococcaceae bacterium
CCCATCACAAAAGGATGCAGTTGCGGCCAGATGACATGAACCAGGGTTTTACGCTTGCTAAAATGAAAGCAACGCGCCATGTCCAGTAAATCCTGATCAAGCGTGCGCGTGCCTTCCCTGATGGTGACAATGACATTGGGCAACTTGTTGATCACAACAGCCAGTATGGCCGCAGACTCGACCAGACCAAACCAGACATAGCACAAGATAATGGTAACCAGAGCCGGAATATTTAAAAAAATAACCAGCCAGTTATCAAAAAAAGCATCGAGTTTTTTATTACGACCAAGGACGATACCAATCGCACAACCCAATGACATGGCGATAGCAAAACTTATCACCAGCCTGAGCAAGGTAACACCCAGGTTGAAGGGAAGTTGCCCCGTCACACAAGCTTGCCAAAAAACCTTTGCTACCGTTTCCGGGGTTGGTAACGTGTTGCTGTTTAAATAGACTGACAAGCCCTGCCACACTGCTAAAAAAACCAGTAATGACAAGCTGGGCAAAAAACTCCTGGAAAGTGTCAAAATAAATCTTTATTTGTGAGACCAAAATGTTCCTGGTTGCAGACTTTCTGATTTACCCGTTAACTTGTTATTACTTAAGGTGCGAAGCATCGTATAAATACGAGCTGCCGCTTGTTGCTCCTTTTCACCCCACTGCTCAATACCGCCTTCACAATAACCCTGGCGCAGTCTGGTTTGGGTGGGCAAATCATCCGCTTTAGTCAAAGGAATGATTTTCTGCCAGGCAGCATCAGAAGTACACAACTGGTTTTTAGCCTGCTTGCTGGCTTTAAAGAAATTATTGATAGCTAGTTCATGTTTTGCTGCCCAGCTTTGCTTGAACACATAACCGATGCCAGGCACATTTTCAGCTATGCCCAAACCTTTTAAAATGCCTCTACCGTCTATAATTTGACGATACCCCTGCGCTTCAAGCCTGGCCGCAAAATGCCAGTATGTGAGAACGGCATCTACACGATTTTGCTTGATTTGTTCATTGATTAAAGGCGGCGCGCCAAAGGTTTTTTCCACAGATGCATTCAAATCCAGCTGCTCTTTTTGTGCCAATGCTTGTAACAATAACCAGTTTTTATCCAGTTCGCCGCCTGCAATACCCAGACGCTTACCTTTAAGGTCTGCTATTGAATGGATAGGACTTTTTTCGGCCACGACCAAGGCACCCGAGGTATTTGAATAAGGGTAAAAAGTGAAATCAGCACCGCTGGCGCGAAGACTGGAAACCCATATCCAGTCAGAAACGATCATATCGACAGCACCCGACTGCAGGGCAATTTTGCCTGCTTCTGCATTGGCAACAGGCTGTATTTCCAGTTGAAAATCAGCTGACTTTACTTGT
>JAYTJI010000458.1:0-3090 GCA_043731245.1 Methylococcaceae bacterium
ATAGAGATTTAATGCAGGGTTTGCGTAATTTACAGCAAACCCCACTTGTGTGGTTTCCCTCTATACGTCACGCGCACAAAAACTGGGAAACTTCAGTTCTTAAAGAAAATTACGCATTCAAAGTTCGGATATATCTTTTTATTATCGCAGTTATTTATAAAAAATGCTCAGTAAAGGTTTTACTGTGTATTTGATGCAATCCAAATATTTTGGAATTGTATAGAGCTACTAGCTGCGACAAACCACAGTCAAATCCTTATTGCTTGAAGTTTCCCAGTTCTTGAGTCCGTAGCCTATAAGGGAAAACCTATTAAAGTGGGGTTTGCCATAAACGTAGCAAACCCTACACTAAATACCCATCCCAGATAAGTAGCGGGATAAAGGCTTTTAGAAACTGGGAAACTTCAGCTTGAAATGCTGTTGTCATTTTAAAAAACTTCAATGGGTTAATAGTGTTCGCATGGCGAATGGCCGGTATACGGAAGCGTAAAATCATAGCCGAATGACGGCAAGGGGTCGTAAGAAGCCGATCAGCTCACTGCATTGCGTAAATTCTGGAGCCAGGCTTTCATTTGCAATTTGACGGCGCTGTCTGCCATAAGCCAGCTAAATGTTAAGGTGTGCAAGTGCAATTTTGCAATAAAAAAACCAACGATATTTTAAATTTTACTCGAATCATTTCGTTTTTCTGCGATGTGGGAGAAGAATTTCCGTCTCCCCACACCAGCAATCTCACAAACTTCGGCGGCGGTTTTATCTGAGTTTTCGTATAAGATTCTGGCATTTTCCAATTTTTCAGGGTCAGTTTTAGGTCTTCCCCCCGTTTTGCCTCGCGCTTTGGCCGATGAACGGCCTGCCGCCGCCCGCTCTGCGCGCAATTCTCGTTCCATTTGATGAATCGCTCCCATCATCGACAAAAAGCAACGGCCCGTTGCGGTTGTGGTATCGATATTTTCCCGTAATGAAACCAAGTTAATCTGCCGTTGTTCCAACACCTTTGCCGTTGTCAATAAATCCATCAAAGAGCGTGTCATGCGGCTTAACTCACTCACGACCAACGTATCGCCTGGGCGAGCATATTCCAAAAACTGATCCCAGCCGGGTCGATCCATGTGCGAACCGGTCATTTTGTCGGAAAATATTTTACCGCAACCGGCTTTCTGTAGAGCATCGATTTGAGAGTCCAAGTTTTGGCCGATACTGCTGACTCGTGCATAGCCGATTCGATGTAGAGACATATCTGTAGAGGTAGAATTGGTTTTCATAGTGCAAAAAGTTAGCACATAGTACAGTTAAATGCATTATGATTTTAGCAAAGGTTTTTGCACTAAAAATCAAAGGAATTGCAATTGGAAAGATACAGTGAAGTTGGAGTGCAAAAAGTACACTTTTTGCACTGACTAAAAAGCAGCCCCAATCCATCAGAATTCGATTTAGCAATAGTTGCTTTGCCATATCAAGCGACCGAGAAAAACAGTGGCGTGGAAATAACCGTGCCATAACCATCATCCTCATCAAATAGAAACCAGCATGGCCCGACTGACGATTTTAACCCAGGACGAAATCAATGATCTTTACGGAATACCCTCGCTGGATGATGACGAGCGGTCATTTTTGTTTGCCCTCGATACCGACGACATAGCCGTGCTCGATAGCTTTGAAAACAACACCGCCTGTAAAGTGGATTACATCCTACAGCTTGGTTATTACCGGGCTGTCAATTACTTCTTCCTATTCAGCTTTCAAAAGGTTAAAGCTGATGCTTTGTTCATCATGCAGCTTTATTTTCCAGAAGAGCCGTTTCCCAAAAAACAGGTGTCTAAAAATCATCACTACCGGAACCGCTACGAGGTGATGAATAAATTCGGTCTGAAAGATGTCGATGCCGATTTTCAGAGCCAATTACTCAAAGAAGCAAAAGCGCTAGTCAAACGACACGCACTATCGCGGTTCGTGTTGGAAGGTTTGCTAATCTATTGCCAACAACAAAATTTCATCCGGCCAGCTTATTCAAGCTTACAGGATATTGTGACTACGGCGCTTCAAGAGGAGCGAAACTGGTTGGTCAATAAGCTCTACACTGATGCCGATAAAGATCTTCGTGCGGAATTGGATAAGCTGTTATCGAACGACGAACTGTTTTATAACCTCACCTTGCTAAAAAAGGATCAGAAGAATTTCAGCACCACTGAAATTAAAAATAGCGTAGCCAAACAACAGCTCGTCATCGGCATTTACCAAAAATCTCAAACTCTAATGTCTAAGCTGGGACTTTCAGAACAGAATATTATCTACTATGCAAACCTGGCAGAATTTTACACCATACAGAAACTAAAGCGGTTTACCGATAAAAATCTGGTACGGCTTTACCTGCTTTGTTACGTTTATCGCCGGTTTCTTAAAATCAACGACCATCTGGTATCCAGCTTGATACAGAAGATGACAAAATATGCCGATGACGCCAACGACTATCAACGATCAAAAATAGAGTTGATTGAAAACGTAGATTCCAAGCTTAGGCAGCAGGCATTTAAGGTGCTGGCCATTAATATCGATAGCGGTATTCCCGATGAACAAGTCAGGGCCAAAGCCTTTGAAGTGGTTCCAGAAACCGATTATAAACAATTTCTAGATGAATTTAAAAAGCCAAATCTGGACAGGGACTTCTATCGTTGGCAATACTATGGGCAACAGGCGTTAACCATAAAAAGGAACATGCGGCCAATTTTCAAAGTCCTGGACTTTTCTTGCACGAACGAAGGACTAACAGAAGCCATTGTGTTTTTAAGGCGGCACCTGAGCAGCGGACAATCATTCCGGGATTATGCCTATGAAGACATTCCCATGAACTTTTTTCCTCAATCGCTGAAAAAATTCCTCACCTATAAAGTGCTGGTCGATGATCAGCAGGTCAAAAAGGTGGATGGCGACCGCTATGAATGCATGGTTTATAGTCAGCTAAAACAGGGCATTGCCAATACCGGCGTGTTTATTAAAGACAGTAATTGCTATCGTACCCTGGACGACGAACTGATCGACATTGAATATTGGACGCAGCATAAAGATGAAATATTAAAGCAGCTCAACATG
>JAYTJI010000459.1:0-3303 GCA_043731245.1 Methylococcaceae bacterium
ATAGAGATTTAATGCAGGGTTTGCGTAATTTACAGCAAACCCCACTTGTGTGGTTTCCCTCTATACGTCACGCGCACAAAAACTGGGAAACTTCAGTTCAGAATAGAACAGCAAGGATTGGGATTAAATGACTTAACTGTTTATTTTGGCACAATGGAAAAAGCAACAGCGTTTTTTGGTGGCAAAGTACAGCTAACTTTAGAAACCATTAGAAAATTACAGCAAGGCTTAAACATTCCTTTGGAAAGATTAATCAATCAATAAAAAATCCGTTTGAGTTAATCGCTTTTGTTATTGGTGAGGTTTTTATTATGCTGAAATGCCTTATCTCCATGAGCTTGCCCGAGATATTTACCAATCCTGATTTTCAGAGGACTGACCCATGACCACCGTTCAAACCCAAATCCCCGACCAACTTTTGCAACAAGCACAATATCTGGTGCAACAGGGCTGGGTTGCCAATATAGACGACTTGATCGCTGAATCAATGCGCCGTTATCTGGAATCGCACCGTGAATCCATGACCGAACGCTTCATTCATGAAGATGTCGATTGGGGCCTGCATGGACAAGACTGAGCCGGTCGTCATTGCTGATGCCGGGCCGGTTATTCATCTGGATGAATTGGGTTGCCTGTATCTGTTGGCCGATTTCGGCAAGGTGATCATTCCGGAAACGGTGTGGATGGAAGTACAGCGGCACAGGCCTTTGGCATTGGCTTCTGTCGGAGATTGGTTGGTTCGCCAATTACCAAGGCAATCTTCGCCGGTCGTCATGGCGTTGACGCCCCTATATAGCCTGCATGTCGGTGAGCAGGAAGCATTGCACTTGTGTGCTGAGCTTGGAGATTGCCTGTTGTTGACTGACGATACGGCGGCGCGGCTGGCGGCGAAAAGTTTAGGCATTGCGGCTCACGGTACATTGGGCTTGTTGATCCGGGCTATCCGTCGGCAATGCCTGACAAAAGCAGAGGTGTTGGTCTTGCTACGGGAAATTCCGCACCGTACCTCTTTGCATATTCGCCCGACCTTGCTTGCCGAGGTGATTGCCGACGTCGAAGCTAACCCACTTTAAATCTGAACCATGCAAATCACTATAGAACTCGATAATGAACATGTTGAAAAATTACATACGCTGGAGAAAAGGCTTAACAAAAACACGTCCGAGTTAATCGCTTTTATCATTGATGAAGTTTTTAGCGGCTATTTAGCTATGACAGATGGAAAAAGTGTTGTGTCATTGGTAAAGCAACCCAGTTCCGATTAGGGAAAATCTCATGTCCTCAGAATTAATCAAATCACTCATTCCCCAGCTACCCCGTTACGCTGAAGAAGAAGGCGATTTTTATAGCGTTCCGCGCGAAGCCTTGATTAATATGCTGTGCCAACAACATGCGATTGACTATTCGCTTGCTGAAAATACCATTGCGTTAATAGAAACGCTGCTCGATACCTTTGCCGTATTAAGTGCCGATTATCTCCAAAAAGGCGAATGGTGTTTTATCTCATTTCCGGCTCAATTATTGGCAACGTCGTTATTAACTGCCTTAAGTGACAATGAATCACGCTTTTTTGCCGATAATTTTTGGAATACGCAAGGCATTGCCGACGATAAGAAAAACCAGCAACGCGAGGTGTTGAGTATTGTTGAAAATAAGCGCTATGCACACCACGCAAGCCATAATGCTAAACCTATCCGTTATATTTATGTCGCTTGGGGCATTATCAAATTGGACGGTAAGATTTTGTTTTATCAACGCGAAGATACCCAAAAACGCTTTGATAAAAAAGCGGGAGATTATGGCTTAATTGGTGGCCGGTTGAATCAACACGATGTGCGGAGCGATAAGGATATGCCTGCTTTACTTGCTGAATTACAATCAGAAAATTCCAGCATAATTAAAAATGCCTTGCCGGAAACATTAAAACGGGAAATACGTGAGGAAACCGGTCTGGTTTTTGATCAGCATTATCGTTTTAAGCCCTGGCGTAGTTTAAAGCCTTACCAACAGGTTCAAGGTTCGGCACCTAATCATGCGCTTACGGGCTATTACCTGGAAGTTTTTCAGATTGAATTGATGTTGGAGGGCTATTTATTCCTGCAACAGCAAATGTATCGTAATGATCGCCTGGTTTGGTTTACCCTTGATGAGTTAGTAAAAGGCGCATCAGGGGACGGCAAGATCGCTTATGTCAAGGCTTTGGTTGATGATTTTGAGAGTGATTCGTTGGCGTTAAAAACAGAACTATTGGCTTTACCGGATAGTTTTGCTGCCAGGTATTTATTTCAACCTGAAAAATATGGATTAACGTTGCGTATTGATACTGAAAAGCCGATCTTGGCGGGTGTTTTAGGCAAAGAAAAGCCGCTGGATGTGGTTTTAACGCCTGGACAAAGGGCTTTGTTATTGGGCTTGGCAGTGCATAGTCGCGGTTTTGCATTTGCTACGGTTGTAGAAAATATTAGCTTTCATCCTTTTGGCTGGATTGATGTTAAAAATAATCCAGAGTTGCAAACAGAGTTAATCCATTTGGCTGCATTGTTTAAAGACACGGATTTAATTATTGAAAATCACTGTGATATTTTGTTTCGTTTATCTATCAATCCTGAGGTGATTTATTTTGATGAAGCATTATTTACTTATTCGGTACATACATCGGATTTAAGTGGTACTAAAACAAAAATCCCAGTGATTATTGAAAGGAAGGCTTTTCTTACTGCATTAGGTGTGGCTCAAGATAAAAAAGAAACCTTTCAGGTTACTTTGGATTTGGCGCATAAATTACAAAAATTATCTAAACATCAATTTTCGGCAGATAACGAAGAGGCTGTAAAAATTGAAGATACCTATAAAAAGGGTTTACATAGAGAGCCCAAATTTTTGGTATTGGGTTTAAGAAGTTTAATACGTCGAGAAGCGGGCGTTATAAGATTTTGTTGTGACTTACTCGAATTGCCGGTTTATTAGCACTGATAGCCCGTCAATGCCTATTGATTTACTGCAAAATACAATGTAATGCGGTATAATCATCATATAAACAAACATTTCCCCGCGCTTTCGCGCATTCCAAATACTCCAAACAGGTAAATCCATGTCCAATGATGTTTCAACATTACCCTCTTTCCGTGATTTAGCACTGATCGAACCTCTGCTAAAAGCACTGGATGATGTCGGTTATGAAACACCTTCGCCCATTCAGGCACAAGTTATCCCGCTCATGCTGCAAGGCAAAGATGTTCTGGGACAAGCGCAAACAGGCACCGGTAAAACAGCGGCCTTTGCACTGCCTATCTTATCGCGTAT
>JAYTJI010000460.1:0-1494 GCA_043731245.1 Methylococcaceae bacterium
CAGACTTTACAGGTCACTTCAACTCTACGCATGCCATGACTGCTATCAACATGCTCAGCCACACTGCCTTCAGGCAATTCAGCCCAGAAACTGGGCCAACCGGAACCTGAATCATACTTGGTCTCTGAATCAAATAAAGGACTGCCGCAACATATACAATGGTACATGCCCGCTATTTTGCAATTGGCATATTTCCCGGTAAAAGGCGGCTCGGTGCCTTTTAACCGACAAATACTAAATTGTTCCGGCGTTAGTTTATCCAGCCATGGGTCATCATTTACATGTTTTTCGTCTGTCATGTTATGCACCTTTTCTACTATTCAAAATGTTTATTGTACGCTCAGAACAGCATCGCCAAAAGCCCAATGACTGAGGCTTTGTTAGCTATACTCTGAACGGTCAAGTTTTCGGTTTTGCAATTTACTGTAGGGTACGCTGCGCGTACCTTTTGCGTTGATTTTCATAAGTTATAAAGGTACGCGCGGCGTACCCTACCCATAAAACCGAAAATCTGACTGCTTAAAGTATATATTGAGACTATTCTCCGGCCTCTACGATAGGACACAAATCATTAGTTCTCCCAGACTTTCCAGTCTCACCTATCTTACCCCCACTTTCTTATTTTCAGCTTTTGTCCAAAGCTAACCTTCAAATTGAAGGTTAGACTTAAGGGAACCTCTAAAGATGCCTATTCATGCTTCGACAGGCTCAGCATAAACGGATAAACCACTGATTTACACAAATAACCGTTCGCGCTGAGCTTGTCGAAGTGCAATTTTTAGAGGCTCCCTTAGCTCTAGGCTTAATTTTGAGTGAGCTTGTGCTATTCTACTGCCCAGTCTTTTTTTATTTTATCGAGTAACACTTTTAATTTATCGTTAGACCTGCGAGGTTTTTAAAACCTCGCAGGTCTTTCTTGCATCCGATCCGTCAAAACCAAGTTGACTAAGTTCTAGGCAAAACACTCAAACAACTAATAAAGTTAATGGAAATATACCTTGTCGGCGGCGCTGTACGCGATAAATTACTGGGACTTCCGGTCATAGAAAAGGACTGGGTAGTGCTTGGAGAAACGCCTGAATCGATGGTGAAACAGGGATTTCGTCCGGTTGGCAAAGATTTTCCGGTATTTCTGCATCCGCACAGCCATGATGAGTACGCGCTGGCCAGAACCGAAAGAAAAACCGCACCCGGCTATAAAGGTTTTGCCATTTATGCCTCCCCAGAAGTCACTCTGGAGCAGGATTTAATACGCCGCGACTTGACCATCAATGCCATAGCAATGACCCCGCAGGGGCAGCTTATTGATCCTTACGGTGGCCGGCAGGATCTGGAAAAACGAATTTTTCGTCATATTTCACCGGCATTCTCTGAAGATCCTGTGCGTATTCTGCGTGTGGCACGGTTTGCGGCACGCTATCAACACCTTGGTTTCACACTCGCAGAAGAAACCAGAGAGCTGATGCAATCCATGGTCGCAGCAGGAGAAGTAGA
>JAYTJI010000461.1:0-8985 GCA_043731245.1 Methylococcaceae bacterium
AATTTAGTCACTACGCCATTGGAAAAAGGTTAATGAGCGAACACATCCTTTTTCTTACCGGCAAACTGGCGGAAAAACAGCTGCGTAATATTCTGGAAAAAATGCAGCCGGAATTCACCTACACTGTGCATCAACTGGGGCTTAAAGTCGCGGCATTAATGACAGCAGATATGATAGGTCGCCGGTTGACTGATACCTTTGGTGCTGACCGGATGCTTGTGCCGGGTCGTTGTCGGGGTGATTTGGATGCCTTGTCTGTTAAATTGGGTTTACCAATAGCACGCGGCCCGGAAGAGCTTAAAGATTTGCCGCAATACTTTGGTAAAGCTGCGCAAAAGCCCGACTTAAGCCGCTACAGCGTCAAAATCTTTGCCGAAATTGTCGATGCGCCGAATGTCAGTGTTGAAGAGGTGGTCAAACGCGCTTATTACTACAAAAAAAATGGCGCTGATGTCATTGATATAGGCTGTTTACCCAGCACCGATTTCCCGCATATGGAAGAGATCATCAGAACCTTGAAACAGGAAGGGTTTACGGTGAGCATCGATTCTTTGGATGACAGTGATTTGCTCAGAGGTGGCAAAGCCGGAGCTGATTATATGCTCAGTCTGCATGAAAGTACGCTGTGGATTGCTGATGAAGTTGCCGCAACGCCGATTTTAATTCCGGAAAAGCATGAAGACTTGGCTTCTCTGGATAGGGCCATCAAGATTATGCAGGCCAAGAACCGCGCTTTTATCGTTGATCCGATTTTAGACCCGCTACATTTTGGCTTCACGCAATCAATTGTGCGTTATCACGAACTCAGAAAAAATCATCCCGATGTTGAAATAATGATGGGGGTCGGCAATATCACCGAACTGACCCATGCGGATACTGCGGGCATGAATGCCTTGTTACTGGGTATTTGTTCAGAACTTAATATTAATAACATTCTGGCAACCGAAGTTAGTAAACACGCCTGCCGGTCGATAAAAGAAGCGGATTTAGCGCGACGTATACTATTTGCTGCTAAGGAGCATGACGCGCTGCCCAAACATATTGATCCGGGCTTAATGGCTCTGCACGAGATTTCTCCGTTTCCTTATGCACTGGAAGAAATCAAGGAGCTTGCCGGACAAATTACAGATCCCAGCTTTCGCATTCAAACCAGCGCCGAAGGGGTGCATATTTTTAATCGTGACGGCATGCACAGTGCGACCGATCCGTTTGCTTTATTTCCTAATCTGCACGTTGAAAATGACGGCGGCCATGCTTTTTATTTGGGTGTTGAGCTGGCGCGTGCTGAAATCGCCTGGCAGTTGGGCAAACGTTTTACGCAGGATCAAGCGTTGAACTGGGGCTGTGCGACTGACCAGGCAGAACTAACTGTTGATCTGCACAGTTTTAAACCGGCAGGAACTACTTTACAAAAACCATAATGATTCAAGAAACCATAGTTACCACTCAGAACAGTTCAGGTGTCGCCCACATTGCCCCAATGGGTATTCATATCAATGGCGATGAGATTATCATTCTGCCGTTTCGCCCTTCCGCGACACTTAATAATCTGCTGGAAAACAAAACAGCGGTGCTTAACTATTGCGATGATGTGCGCGTTTTTGCGGGTTGTTTAACCGGACGGCGCGACTGGCCGTTAAATGCGGCGGAAAAAATCAATGGTCAGGTGCTTAAGTGTGCGTTGGCGCATACCGAAGTCGAACTGGTGCGCATTGAAGACGATCCCACCCGCCCCAAATTATCCTGTAAAGCGGTTCACATTGTCAATCACACGCCATTTAAGGGCTTTAACCGCGCCCAATACTCAGTATTAGAAGCAGCGATTTTAATTAGTCGATTGAGTATGCTGCCGTTAGCAAAAATAGAAGCGGAAATCGACTATCTGCGTATCGGCTTTGAAAAAACAGCGGGTGACAGGGAATTGGAAGCATGGGGTTGGTTAATGGCAGTGATTGATAGTCATAAAGCAGAGGTCAACGCATGACCGGAATGCTTGCCAGCGTCAACAGCGTAGCAGAAGCTTTACTGGTATTGAGCGCAGGCGTTGATATTATTGATCTTAAACAACCCGCTTTGGGTGCGCTAGGTGCTTTGGACATTGCTACCGTTAAACAGATTGTTGCTGAGATTGATGGCCGCTGCCCTGTCAGCGCTACTATTGGCGACCTGCCCATGCAGCCTGATCCGGTTTTTAATGCCGTCAAGGCGATGGCTGAAACCGGTGTTGATTATATAAAAATCGGTTTTTTTCCGGGTGATGACTGGCACGCAACGATAAAGAAATTAGCTGCATTAACCGGGCAAAACCATGCTTTAATTGCGGTATTATTTGCCGACGCCCAGCCTGATTTTAGTGTCATAAGTTTGCTGAAAGGGGCTGGTTTTACTGGTGTTATGCTGGATACTATGGACAAACAGAAAGGTTCATTAACTCAGCTGATGGCAAACATGGACATTGCGCAATTTGTTACGCAAGCTAAAGCCCGGCAATTAGTCTGTGGTCTGGCCGGTTCACTGAGTTTGGAGGACATAGCCGAACTGTTACCTTATCAGGCTGATTATCTGGGCTTTAGAGGCGCGTTATGCCAGGAAAACAATAGAGTAGGAAAGTTAAACAGGCAGGCTGTTGTAGAGATCAAGCAAGCTTTAAAAAATACATGTGTTGAGTCAGATCATCACGGATGCGGTTAAAAATGCGGTTTAATCTGAGGCGTGTAATCTGGTAGGGTGCGCTGTGCGCACCTTTTCGGCTAAGGGGCGTTCGGATCAATAACAGGGCTAAAATATTTTTTTGCGCACTCAACCGCAGAAAGTGGATGGCCAAAATAGTAACCTTGAAATGCCAAGCAACCGCGTTGCTTGAGAAATGCCAGTTGCTCCGCTGTTTCCACGCCTTCAGCAACAACACGCAAGTCCAAGTGTTGCGCCATACTGATAATAGCTTCTACAACAAACGCATCGCTGGCATCCGTTAAAATATTTTCAACAAATTTTCGATCTATTTTTAAAGTGTCAACAGGCAACTGTTTTAAATAGCTCAATGCAGGATACCCGGTACCGAATTTATCCACAGCGATGGAAATACCCAGTGCTTTTAAGGCCGCCATTTTAGCTATCGTATCGTCAATATCAGCAATAATCACTCGCTCGGTTAATTCAATACCCAGTGAGTGTGCCGCTATTCCGGTATGCTCTATCGCACGCTTTAGTTGGTCGACAAAATCCTGCTGGCTGAATTGACGGGAACTGATATTAACAGAAACATGCGGACAGTTAACCCCCGCATCTTGCCAGGCTTTAATCTGCATGCAGACTTCCAACATAACCCATTGCCCTATACCCAAAATTAAGCTGCTTTCCTCTGCAACGGGGATAAAATCGACCGGTAACAGTGTGCCCTTATCCAGATGCACCCAACGTATCAGCGCTTCCACACTAATAACTGCGCCTTCGGTATCCACTTGTGGCTGATAACACAATGTAAACCTGCCGTTATCAATAGCAGTCCTGAGATCCTGCTCCAGATTTAAGCGGGTATCAGCTGCGTCCTGCATACTGGGATGAAAAAAACTAACGGCATTACGTCCACTGGCCTTAGCCCGATACATTGCCGTATCGGCTTGTTGCAGAATAATCTCAGGCGTTTCGTTATTGTCGGGAAACAGGGTGATGCCGATGCTGGTTGAAATTTGATAAGGGTATTCTTTAAGCATAAACGGCTCATTTAAGCGTTCTTTAATTTTTTCAGCAACAACCCGGGCTTGATCCGCAACAATGCTTAAACTATTTGAGTTTGCATGCAATAAAACAACAAATTCATCTCCCCCTAAGCGGGCGGGCGTATCTTCCTCTCTGAGCGCCGAAGCCAGGCGATCAGCAACTTGAACGAGTAATTCATCACCCATCAAATGTCCCTGGGTATCGTTAAGTATTTTAAAATGATCTAAATCCAAAAATATAAGGGCGCCGAATTGCTTATGCCTTTTCGCTATCGCTATTTCCTGATCAAATCTATCCAGAAGTAGACGGCGATTGGGCAACTTGGTTAATGGATCATAAAAGGCCAGCGCATGAATTTTCCCTTCAGCATCTTTTTTCTCGGTAATGTCCGAAAATACACAGACATAATGGCTCACTTCTCCGGCATCATTTTTTACTGCGGTAATGGTTTGCCATTCCGGATAGATTTCACCGTTTTTTCGACGGTTCCAAATCTCTCCTTCAAAGTGCCCATTCGCCGTTAATTGCCGCCAGAGTTCCCTGTAATACGCTTGATCATGCCGCCCTGAGCTAAGCATTCTTGGGTTTCTTCCTATAACTTCCTCTTGAGAATAACCGGTAATTTCAGTAAACGCTTTATTGACCCGCAGTATTCTGGAATCTTTATCGGTAATCAGGATGCCTTGCTGGCTTTCAAAGGTAGTTGCGGTCAACCGCAATTGTTCTTCTGCGTGCTTTTGCCGGGTTATATCAACCATGAAGCCAAATATTTCAGTTATTTCACCGTTATCAATAGTCAAGTGAACATAGTCACGTAACCAGATAAAGCGGCCATCCGCAGTCATCATTCGATATTCAAAATCATGATTGTTAAGGCTTCTGGTTTCTTCTTTGCAATAGGCCTGTGCTATTTCCCGGTCATCTTCATGAATATGTTGCGGCCAAAAATCAGCCTCATTAAGCCACCTCTCTACGGGATAGCCTAATATAGTCTCGGCCTCGTCGCTGACGAACAAAAACCTGCACGTAACCGGGTCTGCCCGCCAGACAATTGCCGATTGAGTTTGCACCAGTTTCCTGTATTGTTGTTCGCTTGCTGCATATCGCTTGCTGATTTCTATGGACTCATCGGTACGTTTATCAACTTCAGATCTGACCGACTCATTCTGACCAGTCAAAATCAATAACCCGATACTCATAAAGCCGGTCAAAAACATACCGCCTGCAAGCAGTTGCCATACCGACCAGGAATAGTATTCACTGAGGAATTTATTATCGGGAGCCGTTTCCAGTAACCACTGTTGATCGCCAATGGTTATCGAATCCTGCTTAGCTAAAGCTAACGGATCAAAGCGTTTTTGAAGAGTATTGGTTTGAAAAATAGTTTGCGTTTCATAAAAAATGTTAATAAGCAGATGCTTAATCATTTTTTTGTCTAAAGCCGCTTCAACAAATTTGTTTGTATTAACAACCCCAACAACGAGGCTTTTTAAACATTGACAGCTAGTTAGACCTGTTTCGACGACAGGCATAAAAATAAGCAGCTGATTATTGCTGATTATTGTTACAGGCTTGGCATCAAAATGTAGCTTATTGGCGATATTAATGAGGGAATTAAAAGCGGCCGAGTCATTTGTCTCCCTGGTTGCTGCGTATCGATGGGTGAAGAGATGCCCCGTTTTGTTTTTACGGGCATCCAGCCATTCCAGATGTGAAATATCGGCATGATGATTAAAAGTCGACAATGAAAATAGTTGAAAATCAGTCTTCGTCATCAACTGGTGTGATGCAGCTAAGCGCTTGTACAGGCTTAACTCAGCCAAATGCTGCTGAAACTCGTCTTGCAAACTATCTTTGATAATATGCATTTGTTGGCTGATGATTTGATGAAAACGCTTTATTTCATATTGCTGCGCCAATACATAACCTAATGAGGTTATGGTAAACATCACATACAAAGGCAAGCCCAGAGGCAATGAGCGCTGTTGCCAAATTCTATGGGAGCGGTCAAAGATAATAAAAAATATCGGGGTAAAAACAATAATACCGGCACAATCTCCCAACCACCAGGTCAGGAAAGAAAACGCCAGATCCTGTTTTATAATAACGTCTGTTAAAAATAATCCATAAACACTCAAGATAGCGGGCAAAAAAGTCGCAACCGGCCCGGCAAGGAGAAAAAACAAGATTATTAATCGGCTGGAAATCAACGCATTGGGGTATCCAGCATATTTCCTGACTAGAAAACTCCCAAGCCAAGCCCTAATAACGCTATTAATGGGATTAAGAAAAAAAACCAGCAATTGCAGCGGCGATTCAAATGAAACCGATACATCATAGACTTCATAGTGGATAAAAAGCTCGGCCAGAAATATCCCCGGCAGAACCCGATTCCCCCATAACAAAACAGCCGCTAAGCCAATGCCGGCAGGAGGCCAGATAGCCGTGGCATAGCTGGGAGGAAACGAAAATGACAACATCAACTTACCGGCAAAATAAAACAACACGGTAGTGATAAAGACGGGTAACCAACTTTTAAATATGGGACTTTGTAGCGTCATAAGTCTCATGAATAGATTGTCCTTAATATGGGTACCTCAAAATACATAGAAAAACTCAGTGGTCGGTTTGTTTTAAAGATGACTTAATTTACCAACCTTAGGATAGTCTATTCAGACACTTCTTGGGCATCTTAATAAAATACTCCCGTCACATTAAAACTGGATTAAGGATAAATTAAGGGTAGATTATCGCATTACCTACTGTAATTCGCATAGAGCCCTTAAACTGATAAGCCATCGTTAGTTTATGCTGCATTAATTTGCTCTATCCTCGTGCGGTAAATTTAACCCTATATAATGGCATAGGTCTTTTCTGGATACTTGCTAAATTAAAGCAATAATGATACAAAATTAAATATCATTTATCTTTCAATGTATTACGCGCTTCTGTGCCAATTAATTCGCGGATAATGTAAAGCCAATTGACACAATGTGACGTTAATTGACAGAATGTGACGCTTATTGACGCCTGAATCTGATAAGTCCATATTACAGCGGATAATCAGGGCTATCAGAGGCGATTCCATTGCTTCATACCCAGTTTTTTCAATAAATTAGGGTGTTGTGCATTTTGAGTCCTGCTAAACTGGGCAGCTGTATATTTAACTCTGCTCATAACATTGTATAGCGTATAATCTGACTATAATTGCAACTTTTTAAAAGATTTCGACTATGTCAATAAGCCTTAGAAAAATTACCCATCAAGTTTTAATCGGCGACGTTAAAGTCGGTGGTGGTGCGCCTATCGTCGTACAATCAATGACTAATACCGACACGGTTAATGTGTCTGCAACCGTTAATCAAATTATCGAACTGGCTACCACAGGTTCTGAGATTGTGCGTATCACGGTCAATTCAGAAGAAGCGGCCAAAGCCGTTGCCGAAATTCGCAACAAATTAAATCAAAAAGGTTGCACCGTCCCGATAGTCGGTGATTTCCATTTTAATGGCCACAAATTACTGGAAAAATACCCTGACTGCGCAGAAGCCCTGGATAAATACCGCATCAATCCAGGCAATGTAGGGCGGGGCAAAAGCCGCGATCCACAATTTCAGCAAATGATTGAATTCGCTTGCCAATACAATAAACCCGTTCGTATTGGCGTCAACGGCGGCAGTTTGGATCAGGCGGTATTGACACGATTATTGGATGAAAACAGACTGCAAAAACATCCTGAGCCGTTACCGGCAATTACCCGCAAAGCCATTGTGTTGTCTGCGCTGGAAAGTGCCGCTAAAGCAGAAGAACTCGGGTTATCAAAAAATAAAATTATTCTTTCCTGCAAGATCAGTAACGTACAGGAGTTGATTAATATTTATCAGGACTTATCCAACCGTTGTGATTACGCCTTGCATTTAGGACTTACTGAGGCAGGCATGGGTTCCAAGGGCATCGTATCGTCAGCCGCCGCTTTATCAGTGTTAATGCAACAGGGTATCGGCGACACCATCCGTATTTCTTTAACGCCTGAGCCTGGCGCATCCAGAACCCAGGAAGTCATCGTTGGTCAGGAAATTCTACAGACAATGGGCTTTCGTTCATTTACTCCTATGGTTATTTCCTGCCCCGGTTGCGGTCGCACGACTAGTGATTATTTCCAAAAATTGGCGATGGATATTCAAACCTATTTACGCGACCAAATGCCGATATGGCGTACCCAATATCCGGGTGTTGAAACCATGGAAATTGCCGTTATGGGCTGCGTAGTCAATGGCCCCGGAGAAAGTAAAAGCGCCAATATCGGCATCAGCTTGCCGGGTACGGGCGAATCACCGGTAGCGCCTGTTTATGAGGATGGTGAGAAAACAGTCACGCTTAAAGGCGATAGAATTGCGGAAGAATTTCAAGAAATTGTGCAACGCTATATTGAATCGCATTACGCCGCATAATTTGATTGCTAAGAATTAAAGGGTATTTGCATTAGAGACTGTGAAAGTATTAGTGTGTGGAGTAAAAAAACATGTTTTTTTACTCCAGTCTTAAGTGAAAACAATCACTTGAAAAATAGCAAAAACGTTTTTAAGCCTGTTTTCAGAATAATTTCACAGTATTGTTAGCAAAACGCCGTTGCTACTATCATAGATGGAATAGTTGTTTTCTTTCTTGATCCGACGTCATCGGCAAATCAGCCACATTCACGCACCATCCACCGCCATACCATCATGCACATAGCGATGGAATGTCGAAAAAAGCCAATCCTACACGTCGATGCACCCTGAACTCATTAAACTGGAAAAAACCTTCAGGCCATCGATTTTAACAAAGATTGATGATCCGTTGCTGGCATCATACGCAATCGAATTACAGATAAAACGCGATGACAGGCTGCATCCCATCATTTCCGGTAATAAATGGCGTAAGCTTAAATATAGCCTCGATTGTGCGCTGTCTTTAAACACCGATACCATCATCAGCATGGGCGGGGCTTATTCCAATCATTTGCATGCGCTGGCTTATGCGGGTAAGGCGTTAGGATTGCAAACAATAGGGCTTATCCGGGGTGAGCAACCGGAAACGCTAACACCGACTTTAACTGATATGCAAAACTGGGGTATGGAGCTTAGGTTTGTATCCCGTTCTGACTATAGATTACTTCGGCAATACCAAGGCGGTCATGATTTTCCCGGCTTAAAGCCGCAACAATACTGGCTGCCTGAAGGCGGGGCGCAGCCGTTAGCGCTAAAAGGTGTGGCGGAACTGGTA
>JAYTJI010000462.1:0-2303 GCA_043731245.1 Methylococcaceae bacterium
TTATTTAAAACAATTAATGAACGAGACCTAAAAAGCGGCTGAGTTATAAGAATTTATTTTTCCTTTTTTCAGACTCATTTATCTATTGGAATATACTCACAGATATGATGTGTTATTTAGCGAATTCAACTCATAAGCGAAATCCGCACCTGTCGATAAAAAAGCTTGGCGGATAGTTTCACGCTTTTTCAATTTGCCTAATTTTGGATCGTTAGAACTGACACTGCCATAGCTGAGCAAACCATCAAGCGATTGGGCTTGCCTACCCTGGCTGACAAATTGACCTGATGGTGGAGATTATAATTCGTAGTATCATTGCTTATTATTCATTCTGAACTAAGCTTTTATCGATCAAGCGGTTTTAGATTGGGGTGTTTGATTTCCCTGTGAAGGCATTTGAGCTTTATATTTAAAACCGTAGCGAGTACTCTGCACTTCCTCCCAATCATCACGCCTAATCAGCTGCGCATAACCTGCTGGAACGCATGCAAACGCACGAGGTATCGGTGTTGCTGTTCGCAAAAGACCCGCAGGTTCCATTTACCAATAATCGGGCCGAGCAGGATTTGAGGATGTCCAAGGTGAAGCAAAAAGTGTCCGGTTGTTTTAGAACAGAAATTTATGCGCAGGCTTATTGTCGAATATCGAGCTATCTACAAACGATGGCGAACAAAGGATATAACCCACTTATTGCTGTTCAATTGGCCTTGGCTGGCGAACTGAGTTCTATACGGGGCGAGTAGTTACCTGTTGAGAATACTAAAAATCCAGTTGATACACTTATGAGTTTATACTTACCGATGCGTTATTGACGCTCTCAAAGTGAACGTTACTGGGCCGTTATTAATCAATGAAACTTGCATATCTGCGCCAAACTGACCAAATTGAACATTACGATAGGTGGTGGTTGCGAGGTGTTGTAAATACTCAAACAATTGCCGACCTTTTTCCGGCGGCGCAGCTGAAATAAAACTGGGGCGATTACCTTTCTGGGTATCAGCGGCTAAGGTGAATTGAGGAACCAGTAACAAGCCACCGTTAATATCTCTCAAGCTTAAATTCATGCGGTCGTTGTCATCAGCAAAAATCCGAAATGTAAGGATGCGTTCCAGCAAACGTTCAACCTCTTTTGGAGTATCTTCTTTTTCTACCGCAACCAGCGCCATAATACCGGTATCAATCTTGCCGATTTCTTGATTGTTGACAGTGACTTTTGCGGTGCTTACACGTTGAATGATTGAGATCATAAATCTACCGATTATTAAGAGGCGCGTTGCGTTAGCTTGCCAAACCACAATCTTGTGATTGACCGCTCATACCTCAATGCGCATCATGATTTCCTGCCACAGCTCATTATAAGCATCTGTGGAGCGGCTTTTCTTGGTAAAGCCGCCTAATGGCATCCGCTCCAACCCCATACGTTCTATATCACTAGCGTATGGTATAGCGGTATTTAAAATCTCTGGATGACTCTTGACCAAGTTTTCCATAATATCCCTGTGCATTTTTTTACGTCGGTCAGCCATCGAAAAAAACGGTATAAGTGCCAAATTATCGAGTTTATTATCCTCGATGAAGCTTTTTAGTTGTTCAAGCGTTCTTAAAGACAGCGTAGTAGGGATAATGGGCGACAATAAAATATCGGACGTTTCAAAAACAGCTTCAGAGAGTAATGAAATATTCGGCGGACAATCCAGAAAAATAAAATCGTACTCTGCCGCCAATGGCTTAAGCAGTTTTTTAAGTTGTTGGGTCGGCTTTTTCTTGGTGTCCAGAACCAGATCCAGGTTTCTGAATGAAAAATCTGCCGGTAACAAGTCCAGATTTTCAAAATCCGTGCCTTTAATCAGGCCATCCAATTCGCGTTTCCCGGCAATTAAATCTTTACTGCCGCCTTTAACCTTCGGCTTGATGCGAAAGTAGTAACTGCTGGCACCTTGTGGATCCAAATCCCAGACTAACGTGCGAAACCCTTTGCAAGCAGCAATAAACGCCAGATTGACCGCGCTTGAAGTTTTACCAACACCACCTTTGATGCTGTACAAAGCCACTACCTTCATCGGATACTCCTTTAATTAATTGTTTAGAAAGTTACTGGTGTTTTGTAATGTACATGAAATAACTTTGGCACTTGAAACACCGATGCCGTTCATCCTGGGTATGAGCTTGTCGAACAGTAAAAGGATGAATTCGCTCGTGGATCGTACGCAGTGTCGCATTTTATCTTAAGCAAGGCCATGGAGAGACGATTTATCGAACCCCTTACAATAAAACAACTTTACCCACCGTTTTTGTCCAACTAA
>JAYTJI010000463.1:0-7008 GCA_043731245.1 Methylococcaceae bacterium
TGTTTGTAATCCTTAACAGTTAATTGTGTTTAGGGGAAACTCTAAAAACAGGCTACTGAAACAACACCGCCAAACTAATAACAACGGCACTAATAATCATGGCCCATACCGTTGTCCGGTGATTATTGTCCATTTGCTGGCGTAACAGAGCCAGTTCTCGTTGCTGAGCTTCAGACTGTTGGTGTGCGTGAGCCGCATTGTCCAGGGCTTTGTAAAGCAATGAAGGAATTTCAGGAAATTGTTCGGCAAATTCGGGAAACTGTTTAATTATTTGGGTGATTTTAGCTTTGGGGCCAAAGCGGTCATGGAACCATTTTTCAAGAAAAGGTTTGGCGGTTTGCCATAAATCCAGCTCAGGATAAAGCTGTCGACCCAGGCCTTCAATATTAAGCAGCGTTTTTTGCAGCAACACCAGTTGCGGTTGAACGTGCATATCAAAACGCCGGGCTGTCTGAAATAAACGCAATAATAATTGACCAAAGGAAATGTCTTTCAGCGGTTTTTCAAAGATCGGTTCGCATACGCTACGAATAGCGGATTCAAACTCTTCTATACGGGTTGAGCTTGGCACCCAGCCGGATTCAACGTGCATTTGCGCGACTTTGCGATAATCCCGATTGAAAAAAGCAAGGAAGTTTTCTGCCAGGTAGCGTTGGTCAGACAAGGATAAAGACCCGACGATACCAAAATCAACCGCTATATATTTATCCGGCAGATCAACAAAAATATTGCCGGGGTGCATGTCGGCATGAAAGAAGTTATCCCTGAACACCTGGGTAAAAAAGATTTCTACGCCGCGCTCGGCCAACGCTTTAAAATCCGCGCCACCCGCTTTAAGCTGCTCGATTTCGCCGACGGGTATACCGTGGATTCTTTCCATAACCATGACTTTCTGGCGTGTCAATGACCAGTGAACTTCGGGTATATAAATCAGCTCAGAATTTTCAAAATTGCGGCGCAATTTGGCGGCGTTTGCCGCTTCCCTGACCAGATCAAGTTCGTCCAGTGTGGTGCGTTCAAATTCGGCAACCACATCGATAGCACGCAATCGTCTTGCATCAGACCAGAATTTTTCTGCAAACCGCGCCAATTCATAAAGCAGCCCTATGTCAGAACGAATCCGTTCTTCAATGTCCGGGCGTAATACCTTAACAATTACGCTTTCGCCCGTATGTAAAACTGCGGTATGAACCTGGGCAACTGAAGCCGATGCCAAAGGCTCAGGATCAAACTCGGCAAAAGCCTCCGCAATAGACATGCCCAGTTCTTTTTCAATAATGCGCCGTGCAAGCTCATTGCCAAAGGGAGGCACGCGGTCTTGCAGCTTTACCAGTTCATCGGCAATGTCATCGGACAACAAATCTTTGCGGGTAGATAAGGCTTGACCGAATTTGACATAGATAGGCCCCAGATCTTCCAGTGCGCGTCTGATTCTAACGCCACGAGGTTCAGTTTTGGGTTTAAGCCAATAGCCAGGCGTTAAAAAAGCTAAATAACGAATTGGGCGGAATAAATGAGTTTTTAAAACAATTTCGTCCAGGCCGTGAAGAACCAGAACCCAGTTGATATGGATCAGGCGTAATATTAATTTAGGTCGGATCACTGTGTACCTTTTATATGCGAGGTGGACACGGCTCTGTGTCCACCTATAGATGGCTTAGTGTTTGGGTTTATGCTCACTATTCCGCTTGCGCTTTTGCAAATCTTTCATGATCGGAAGCCAGCTCGGCATCAGCCATCTTTATTTTTTGCACTGATGGACGTGCAGCAACACGCTGCACATAATCATTAATAACTGTAGTATCAGGAATCAATTTGAACATTACCATCCACTCTAATGCCGTCCCCCATAATATATCGGCAGCAGAAAAACGCTCGCCTAAAATATAGGGGCCTTTAGCCAACTGATCGGTCAATGTGCTAAACATCGTATCAAAATCACCATATGGCATCATGGAGGCATTACCAGGTTCACGCTGCAATGCTTTGTCCATCACTGCGGGTTCAAAGCATGATCCATAATAGGCAATCCAGCGCAGGTATGATCCGCGCAGAGGATCGCCAATAGCAGGCGCCAAGCCTTTTTCCGGAAAAGCATCTGGCAGGTAAATGTAAATGGCAACCTGTTCAGTTACCAAGGTACCATTATGACAAATAGCCGGTACTTTGCCCATCGGGTTAATTGTCGTATATTCAGGATTACGCTGTTCTCCTGTCTTCATATTAAGAACATGTAACCGATGTGGGGCATCTAATTCCTCAAGTAGAATGCGTACTCCTGACGAACGAGTTTGCGGAGAATGGTAAAAAATCAGTGATTCAGTGTTCATATTTTTGCGCCTATATGATTTTATGGATTGAATTTTTATTTCGTCAAGCTTCACCCCGCTTGCCCTTCAACTTTTTAATCCGCTTGTAGCGCTGGGTGCGATTAAAAGTGCGGTTTAATCTCAGGCTAGTAATTGGGTAGGGTGTGCTATGCGCACCTTTTCCGCGACAAAGGTGGTGTGTGGTGCGCACAGCGCACCCTACCCGAATAAAAAAACCACATTTTTACACACCCTCGTGCGCTTTCACCCTACTATCTATTGCTTATTTAACGCATTTCTGAGTCGTTCAATTCTGCTTTGCAATCGATCAAAATCAGTACGCAACTCATCAATCTGGTGATAAAAAATATCCATCTCCGGCATAGCCGGTAAATCACGGGTTTCTTCCTGCAAAAACTCAGCCGCATTAAGCCGAAAGGTTTCAATCGAGTCTTTGCTCCAGTTTTGACCTGCCCGAAAAAACTCACTAAGGCTATTCGCTATCTTGTCGCCAGTGTAACGCGCCAGTTGCTGTTCCAGATTAATATCGAGTTTAGCGAACAGTTCCTGAAACTTTCGACCCGTGTGCATGTCGCCCTCAATTTTTACTTCTCCGGAAAAAATTGAACGCATGGGTTTTGAGCTGAGACCCATTAAGCCCAAGGCAACAACCGAACCTGTCATTTGAGTGTCAGGTTGATCCGGGCTGTAATCGAGGAGTTGAATCGAATCAGAGCTGGGGCACAGATAAATGGTTTCATTAAACGGCGTAATCGTCACGGCAATAACTTTACCAACCAAGGGCGCTAAAAAAACGCTACTGTTCTCATCCATAGCAATATATTTATTGAGTGCAGTTTCCAATGCACTCATCAGCAACGGCTTGATAACCATGCTAGATTTTATAACCTCTGTGAACGGCAACAATACCTTGCGTCATGTTGAAGTATTCACAGCGCTCCAAGCCTGCGTTTTGCATCATTTTTTTCAGCTCATCCTGCTTAGGGTGCATACGTATGGATTCAGCCAGATAGCGATAGCTGTCTTCATCTTTCGCAACAATCTTGCCAATTTTGGGCAGCAGCTTAAATGAATAAAAATCGTACACTTTTTCAGTGATTTTATCGGTAGGATGCGAGAATTCCAGCACAATAACGCGGCCACCGGGTTTCAGCACACGGTACATAGAGCGCAACGCGGCATCTTTATCGGTGACATTCCGCAGACCGAAGGCTATGCACACACAATCAAAGGTATTATCTGCAAAAGGCAGGCATTCGGCATTCACCTGTGCATAACGGATATTGCCAACCAGGCCTTTGTCTATCAGACGATTGCGGCCGGTACGCAACATTTCGGAATTAATGTCAGCCAAGACAACCTGGCCTTCCTTGCCGACACGTTGCTCGAACAGTGTCGTTAAATCACCTGTTCCACCTGCGAGATCCAGCACCTGTTCGCCTTTGCGGACATTGCTCAATTGCACGGCAACGCGTTTCCAGATGCGATGGATACCCATCGACATCAGGTCATTCATGATGTCGTATTGTCCCGCAACCGAATCAAATACGCCGCGTACCAGATTGACCTTGTCTTCGGTGGCAACTCGTTTGAAGCCGAAATGGGTGGTGTTATCGTTTGTCATTGTCATGCCTAATTAATTTGTGATTCTTTGCGCTTATGCCCAGCTGCTTCCAGCCGATGAAGATACTCAGCCCATAGAGCCGAATATTCAGCGCCTAATTTATACAGAAAATCCCATGTGTAAATTCCCGTTTCATGGCCATCGCTAAAGACTGGTGTAATAGCATAATTACCTATGGGCTTAATCTCCAATATGGTTACACCTTCTTTACCAATCTGAAGAACTTCCTGTCCAGGCGCATGGCCTAACGCTTCCGCCGAAGGCGTGTAAACACGCAAATATTCACAAGGTAGTTGAAATACGCTACCGTTATCAAAACTGATTTCAAGAATGTTGGAAACCTGATGAAGTTTGATTTCAGTGGGCCAGGTGTTACAGGGTTTTACAGTTAAGCGCATAGGGGTGTGTTATGAGTACGGTTTCTATAGTTCCCACGCTCCAGCGTGGGAATTCATCCAGCAACGCTCCTGCGTTGCGTAACGCTGGAGCGTCACAAGCGGCATTCCCACGCCAGAGCTCTCATCGTTATATACAAATATCCAGGAACTCGTCATACCCGCCGGGAAGCGGGTATCCAGGCCATGGATGGTAAGCCTAAACCATCCATGGAGCCTGGATTCCGGCAATCCATGCCGGAATGACGATCTTGGATTGTGTGACCATGAAATCTGACAAAGTAGAACTAACGGCTAAGTAAAAGCTTATGATTGAAACAATTTATATCGAAGACGCTATCTTGCAACACCCGCGTGTTATCGAAATAATTGCGCGTTTTCCACAGGCCCGAAAAATAACCTGTGGACGCTATGGTGAAGTTTTTAATCCTAAAGCACAAAATTTTCGACTGCAAAAACAAAAACCGGCGTTGATACTGGCGGAAAAATATAAACATTTTGCCATGACGGCACCACCGGGTTATGGCATTGGAGCAAACAGAAATTATTATTTTTCGCACATGCTTAATTGTTTGTACGATTGCCGCTACTGTTTTTTACAAGGGATGTATCAATCAGCCAATTATGTGCTGTTTGTCAATTATGAAGATTTTCAGAGTGAAATAAAACAGTTGTGCGCCGATGCCCCGGCTGAGGCTATCCATTTTTTCTCAGGCTATGATTGCGACAGCCTGGCTTTGGAGCCGGTAACCGGATTTGCCGAACAATTTCTGCCATTTTTTGAACAAATCCCCAATGCCTGGCTGGAATTAAGGACAAAAAGCACGCAGGTGAGAAGCCTGTTAAATAGAGAACCGTTTTCCCGCTGCATTGTCGCTTTCAGCCTGAATCCTGATGAAATAGCCAAAAAAGTTGAAGATAAAGCCCCTTCATTGCAGCGTCGTCTTGATGCGCTGGGCAAATTACAGCAACATGGCTGGCAGATAGGTCTGCGTTTTGACCCGATGATTTATCAAACCGGCTACCAGCAACAGTACCGGCAATTATTTGAGCAGGTATTTTCAATAATTAATTTCGATCAACTGCATTCAGTCAGCCTTGGGGCATTCAGATTACCGGAGAAATTTTTTAAAAAAGTACACAAACTTTATCCTGATGAAAAACTGTTTGCCAGCCCGCTGGATAATCAGCAGGGAATGATTTCCTACAAACAGGAGCTGGAGCAGGAAATGATGAGCTACTGTACTGAACAACTATTGCGCTTTATTCCCGATGCCAAGTTTTTTCCATGCACACTTTAAAGCGCACGGTTTTGGTTACGGGAGCCAGTTCCGGGATAGGCCGTGCTGTTGCACGAAACTTATTGCAGCAGGGACACACTGTCATTGGTGTGTCACGCGATTGCCGGAAATTTACCCGGCAAATGGATAACTTCAGTTCTGTGCAAGTGGATTTAAGCCAAATAAATGACCTGCCGCAAAAAATACGTGAATTGCAGCAAACATTCCCCGAACTCGATGCCGTAGTTTTTTCGGCGGGGATGGGTCAGTTCGGTTCAGTGGAAGAGTTTTCTTATCCGCAAATCGAAGCCTTGATGACAATAAATTTTACCAGTCAGGTTTTTTTGACCAAAGCTTTGCTACCGGCTTTAAAACGCAAAGCCAACAGTGATTTAATCTTTATTGGTTCCGAGGCGGCGTTGAAAGGCAGTCGCAAAGGCGCAGTTTATTGTGCCAGCAAATTTGCCTTACGCGGCTTTACTCAGGCGTTACGTGAAGAGTCCGGTAACAGTAATGTGCGGGTTTGTTTGATTAATCCCGGCATGGTGAGGACTGCATTTTTTGAACACCTGACTTTTGAGCCGGGTGATGATGAAAGCAATACTATTTTGCCCGAAGATGTGGCTCACGCGGTTTCTTATGTACTGGGTTCACGCTCGCAGATAGTGATAGATGAGATTAACCTGAGCCCTTTAAAGAAGGTTGTGAAATTTAAAAAATGAATAAGGTGCAAGGTGAATAGTCAATATTCTGTTATGGTCTTGCAGGTGCGCTTTCGCCTGAAATAAAGGTCGGCTACGAATATCCTGATTAGCAAGATGCTTCAGCCAACGCCTAAAACTCCGTCATTCCGGCAGAGCCTGCCCCGGTCAGGGATTGCCGGGGGATGCCGGAATCCAGAGCCATGGCCTGTCCTGAGCGCAGTCGTAAGGGATGGTAACTTGCCAAGCACCCTGTGCTCGATTTAAGCACAATGCCAAGTCATGCATTCACATCCATGTGACTGGATACTGGCATCCATGTCAGTATGACGGTACTAGCTGAAGTTCCTTGCTAATCAGGTAAAATGATGGTGTTTCAAATAGGTTGAAGTGTCTTCTTGGGCTATCAACTTACCTGGTTAGCAAGATGCTTCAGCTAGGAGTCTGTCCGAGAATAGGAAAACACCCACGCAACCGATGTGCTTCGCATCTTACCCTACTCTACTTGGCTTATTATTTTTTAAGCTCGTTGGGCGGGCGTAAGGAATTCCATTAACCAACAGCACCCACAGCACTAGAAAAATAATTTGTTAGTCGCGCACGAGAGGGAAAAATGCTGAGTTACGAAACACTCGATTCAATCGCGGATGCTTACATTCCATTGCTGGGGGCTGTGGC